>JAFAPJ010000448.1 GCA_019247255.1 Methylobacteriaceae bacterium
GGATGAGGGCGGAGCGGACGGCGCCGCGGACGAGAAGCCGGCGCAGGCGCGGGTCGCGCCGGTAGCTCTCGAGGCCGCCTCGGGCCGCGAGAAACGCCTTCACGTCGGCGCCGTCCTGAGCCGCGAGGTCCCTCACCGCGAGGACGCACCAGCATTGCCGGACAAAACTGTCTGGCCGGTAGGATAGCCCGCGCAGGCTCACCCGGCGCGTGTAGAGGAGGTCGGGCAGGTACCCCACCCGGAAGCGGCGCGCGACACGCAGGATAGCGTAGTAATCCTCGCCGAAGGGGAGGTCGTCGATGATGCCCCCGACTGCCCGAAGGGCCGGGGTGGCGAAGAAGAGCTCGCCGCCCGCGAATCGGTTTCGGTGGATCAGGCGCTCGAAGGTCAGCTCCGCGGGCGAGCCGACCCGGCGCGGGTAGGCCCGGCCGGTCTGCTCGACGAGGTTCTCGAAGCCGCAGCCGACGAGCCCCATGCGATCGTCGCTCCGCATGAGCTCGACCGAACGCCGGTAGCGGTCGGGATGTGAGAGGTCGCCCGCTTCCTGAAAGGCGAGGTAATCCGTGTCGGCGTTGCGCGAATGGTGGCTGCGGACCCAGGCGATGCCCTTGTTCTCGCGGTTCGGCGCGAACCGGAAACGCGGATCATGGGTCCGGTCAAGCCACCGCTCGATCGTCGCGGGTGTCGCGTCCGACGAGCAGTCGTCGACCACGATGCATTCGAAGTCCTCGAAGCTCTGGCGGCGGACGGTCTCGAGACCGTCCTCCACTTCCTCCGCGCAGTTGAAGAAGCTCGCGATGACCCGCAGCCTAGGCATCCGCCGGCCTCCGTCCGCCGGCCCAGACCGCCAGCGCCAGCATGATCGCGGCCGCGGCGCCGTCGGCCGCGACCTTGGCCCAGGCCGCGCCGACGGCGGTCGGTCCCGCCCACGTGAGGGTGACGAAAAGGACCGCGCCGACCGCGATGGCTGCGGCCGCTAGGCCTTCGCGGCCGGCCGGCACCAGGACGAACAGGCTCAGGGCCTGCAGAACGAAGACGAACGGCACGGAAAAGGCGAGGGCGCGGACGACCGGAACCGTCTCCGCCCAGTGATCGCCGGAGAGGAACGTCGCGACGGGCCCGGCCATGAGCCAGAGCGCGGCGCCGATCGCGGCGCCGGGCAAGGCGGCCGCGGCTGCGACGAGAAGGATGTTGCGCCGCTCGACCGAGCGGACCTGCCGGGTGATGAGCGGCAGGACCACGTCGGCGATCGGCGACAGCGTGGTCGCGACCGCCCCGAACAGGCGCGCCGGCGGGCCGTAGAACCCGGCCGAGGCGACGCCGCCGAGCGTTGCGACCGCCCAGGGCGCGCCGGCCGAGGTGAGCAGCGTCCCGACCCGCACGATGAACATAGGGGCTTGGGCAAGCTTGTCCGCGACCCGCAGCCGGAGGCCCAGCCGCGGCAAGATCCCGTCGTGCCGGGCGGCCACGATCCCGACCGCGATGTTGACCGCCTGACCGAGGACGAGCCCGGCCGCGGCCGCCGCGCCGGAGCGCGTCGCGAGCATGATCGCGATCAGCGCCGCGAAGCCGAGGAGCTGGCCCAAAGCTTCGAGCCCCGAGCCGGCGAGCGGTCGACCGGAGGCCATGAAGTACCAACTCATGTTGAACGCGCTCGCGACCGCGAGCGGGAGAGCGACCAGGAGGTCGGCTTTGCTCAGCGCTCCGGCCGCGAAAAGGCCCGCGCAAACGAGCGCCAGGATGAGCGCGTTTCCGAGCCGCTCCGCGTGCAAGTCGTT
Organism: Methylobacteriaceae bacterium; assembly: GCA_019247255.1. Taxonomy (GTDB): domain Bacteria; phylum Pseudomonadota; class Alphaproteobacteria; order Rhizobiales; family Beijerinckiaceae; genus Enterovirga. The sequence continues at coordinate 1,779 of JAFAPJ010000448.1, forward strand.
GAACAGGCGCGAACGCGCCGACGGCCCGTCCTGCCGCATCCAGTCCCTGAGCGCCGTACCGGAGAGGCCGAACTCGATGAGGAGCGCCAGGAGGAGCCCGAACGATTGCAGCCGGAAGAACGCGCCTGCCTCGCCCACATCCAGGACGCGCAGCACGAGCGGCACGTAGATGAGCGGCCCGGCATAGCGCACAAGGTGGATCGCGAGGACGAGCCCGGTCGTGGTCGCCGCGCGGGACGCTCGGATGCCGACCGCCTGCTCCATGGGCCGCGTCACCTCCAGCGATCCCCAGAGATAGCCCGCTACATCGCGCCGGCTTAAGATTCGGTTGGCCGAATCCCTCGCGTGGCCGAGGTCCAAAGCGTGATGGCTGCCGGCGCTGAGGCGAACAGGAGAACTCGATCCGATGCGGCTTGCCCTGTCCTGGCTCCTCCTCGCCCTCGTCGGCGCATTCCCTGCGCTGGCGCAGCAGAATAACCGTGCGGCCGAGGAGCGCCGGGTTCCGCAATCCAAGGCCGAGGTGCAGCTCTCCTTCGCGCCGGTCGTGAAGGCGGCGGCGCCCTCCGTCGTCAACGTCTACGGCGCGCGGGTCGAGCGCACCCGCCGCTCGGCCGCGATGGACGAGTTCTTCCGCCGCTTCTTCGGCGAGGACGGGGCCGCGACCCCGCGCGACCGCGTGCAGCGCTCGCTGGGCTCGGGCGTGGTCGCGGACGCGTCGGGCCTCGTGGTCACCAACAACCACGTCATCGAGGGCATGACGGAGGTGAAGGTCGCGCTCGCCGACCATCGCGAGGTCGAGGCCGAGATCGTGCTGCGCGATCCGCGCACCGACCTCGCCGTGCTTCGGCTGAAGAACGCGAGCGGGGTGAAGCCGATCGAGATCGGGGACGCGGACGCGATCGAGGTCGGCGACATCGTGCTCGCGATCGGCAACCCCTTCGGGGTCGGCCAGACGGTGACGCAGGGCATCGTCTCGGCCGTCGCCCGCACCAATCTCGGGGTCGCGGATTACGGCTACTTCATCCAGACGGATGCGGCCATCAATCCGGGCAATTC
>JAFAPJ010000217.1 GCA_019247255.1 Methylobacteriaceae bacterium
CGCGACCGTGTAGCCGTTGTCGCCCGTCCAGAGCGGGATGACCTCGCGCACGAGCGGCGGAACGGGCTTGTTGCGCGCGCCTTGCACGACCTGGACGAAGTTCGACAGGAAGATCGATACCCCGATCGCCGAGATGAGCGGGGCGAGGCGGAACGACCCGCGCAACGGCCGGTAGGCGAGGCGCTCGAGCGTCCAGCCCCAGAGCGCGGTCAGCACCATCGCGATCAGCATCACGATGAACAGCGCGAGCGCCACCGACGAGATGCCGAGCCAGCTCGTCAGCACGATGAACATGATGAGCGCCACGAAGGCGGACAGCATGAAGACGTCGCCGTGGGCGAAGTTCACCATGCCGATGATGCCGAACACCATCGTGTAGCCGATGGCGATGAGCCCGTAGATCGAGCCGAGCGTCAGCCCGTTGATGAGCTGCTGGACGAAGACTTCCATCAGGAGCCGCTACCCTACCTGCCGTTTCCCGTCGAGATGCGTCCGCTCGGTCCCCGCCGCCGCGACCGCCCGCCGGGCCCGAGGCGAGCAAGGCCCGCGCCAGCCAGGATGACGCTTTGCCCCGGGCCGTGAGGGTGGCACAAGGGAGGCCCTGGAGGTTCCGGCGATGGCGATGACGATGACGGGGTCGGTCAACCTGCCGGCCGAACGGCCTGCGGTCTGGGCGGCTCTCAACGATCCCGAGATGCTCAAGCAGGCGATCCCGGGCTGCCAGGAGATGGTCCGCACGGAGGACGACGGCTTCATGGCGAGCGCGAAGGTGTCGGTCGGCCCCGTGAAGGCGACCTTCAAGGGCAAGGTGACCTTGTCCGACATCGACCCGCCGAACGGCTACACGATCACCGGGGAGGGTCAGGGCGGCGTCGCGGGCTTCGCCAAGGGCGGCGCCAAGGTCCGGCTCGAGGACGGAGAGGGCGGCGGAACGCTCCTCTCCTACGACGTCGAGGCTCAGGTCGGCGGCAAGATCGCCCAGCTCGGGGGGCGCCTCATCAACGGGGTCGCGAAGAAGTACGCGGACGAGTTCTTCGCGAACTTCGCCAAAGCTCTGTCGCCGGAGGCTCCGGCCCCCGAGCGGGAGCCGGCCCAGGCGGGCTAGGTCTACCCGCCAGCCGGGATCAGGGCGTCAGGATCGTCGCGCCCGTCGTGTCCCGGCCTTCCAGCGCCCGATGCACGTCCGCCACGTCGGCGAGCTTCGCCCGGTGGTTGATCGCGACCTTAACGGCCCCGGACCGCACGACCCCGAACAGGTTCGCCGCCATCTCGTCGAGCCAGTGCCGGCGCGCCGTGAAGGTGAAGAGCGTCGGGCGGGTCACGAACAGCGAGCCCTTAGGGCCGAGAACCCCGAGGTCGAAGGACTTCACGGGCCCGGAGGCCGAGCCGAAGCTCGCCAGGACGCCGAGCGGCGCGAGACAGTCGAGCGAGCCCGCGAAGGTCTGCTGCCCGACACCGTCATAGACCACCTGGCAGAGCGCGCCGCCGGTGATCTCCTTCACCCGCGCGGCGAAATCCTCTTCGCGGTAGAGGATGACGTGGTCGCAGCCGTTCTGGCGAGCGAGCTCGGCCTTGTCGGCGGAGCCGGCGGTTCCGATGACGGTCGCGCCGAGATGCTTCGCCCATTGGCACAGGATGAGGCCGACGCCGCCCGCGGCCGCGTGCATCAGGATCGTATCGCCGGCCTTCACCTTGTAGGTCCGGTGCAGCAAGTACTCCGTCGTCATGCCCTTGAGCATGATCGCCGCCGCCACCTCGTCCGAAATCCCGTCCGGCAGCTTCACGGCGAGCGCCTCGGGGACGTTGCGCTCCGCCGCGTAGCAGCCGAGCGTCACGACGTAGGCGACCCGGTCGCCAGGCTTGACCGTCGCGACGCCCTCGCCGACCGCCGTGACCTCGCCGGCCGCCTCGTTGCCGAGGGTGAACGGCATCTGCGGCGCCTTGTAGAGGCCCGAGCGGAAATAGGTATCGATGTAGTTGAGGCCGATCGCGGTCTGGCGGACCCGAATCTCGCCTCGGCCGGGCGGCGGGACCTCGACCTCCTCGACCCGTAGCACCTCCGGCCCGCCATATTCGTGCACCCGCACCGCCGCGACCATGCCAACGCTCCCGATTTGTCGACCGGGTGATTACTTGGCGGACATGGGCGCGGCAATCGGCAGGGTAGGCGTCATGACGGACGGAGAGGATCGGCACCACGCGGCGGTGGTGGGAGCAGGCGCGGTCGGGCTCGCGACCGCGCTCGGGCTCGCGCGCGCAGGCCTCTCGGTCGCGCTCGTCGGGCCCGCCCCGGAGCGACGCGACGGCCGCACGGCTGCGATCCTCGACGCCGGCTCGCGCTGGCTCGCCGAGCTCGGAATCGACGTGGCGGCGCACGGCGCGCCGCTGCGGCGCATGCGGCTCGTCGACGACACGGGCAGCTTCTTCCGCCCGCCGCCCACGACCTTCGCGGCGGAGGAGATCGGGCTTTCCGCCTTCGGGACCAATATCGAGAACGCGACGCTGGTGCGCCTCCTCGGCGAGGCGGTCCGCGCCTCGGCCGCGATCCACTGGACGGAAGAGCTCGCGACGGGGCTTGCGCGGGACGGGTCCGTCGCCGCCGTGACCCTCGCCGGGGGCGGCCGGGTCGAGGCGGCCCTGGTCGTCGCGGCCGACGGGCGCGACAGCGCCATCCGCGCGGCGGCCGGCATCGGGGCGAGGACCCGGGCCTATCCGCAGTCCGCATTCACGACGCTGCTCGCCCACGAGCGCGACCACGGCGAGGTCTCGACCGAGTTCCACACACGCGCCGGTCCCTTCACGCTCGTGCCGCTGCCCGGTCGCCGCTCGAGCCTCGTCTGGGTGACCCAGCCCGCCCATGCCGAGCGCCTGCGCGGGCTCGAGGACGGCGACCTCGCCCGTGCCATCGAGGGGCGGGCGGCCCCGCTTCTCGGCCGCGTGACGATCGACGGGCCCCGCGGCGTCGTCCCGCTCGCGACCCGCACCGCGGAGCGCTTCGTGGCGGATCGCGTCGCGCTCGTCGGCGAGACCGCGCATGTCCTGCCGCCGATCGGCGCGCAGGGGCTCAATCTCGGCCTGACCGACGCGCGCGTGCTCGTCGCGGAGGTCGGTCGGGCCGCACGCGGGGGAGGGGACCTCGGCGGCGCCGCGACCCTCGCGGCCTACGAGCGTGCCCGCAGGGCCGACGTTCGGGTCCGGACGGCCGCGGTGGACGGCCTCAACCGCGCGCTCCTGACCGATCTCCTGCCGCTCGACGCCGCCCGGGGGCTCGGGCTCGGCCTCCTCGGCGCCGTGCCGCCGCTCCGTCGCGCCGCGATGCGGGCCGGGCTCGTCGGCACCTGAGGCGTCCCGGGCCGTTTGGGGTTGCGCCGGGCTGGTGTCGGGCGCACATTCCCTTCATCCGAGGGGTGCCCCGCCCGGGGCTGAGACGGCTGACGCGGCCGAACCCTTTGAACCTGATCCGACTCGCATCGGCGGAGGGACGGACATCTCGACCCAAGCGCAATCCCGTTCGCCCGATCCGGTGCACGTCGTCGGCGCCGGAATCGCGGGCAGCTGGGCGGCCCTGCTGCTCGCCGAAGCCGGGCGCGAGGTCGTCCTGCATGATCGCGAGCCCGGCCCGATGCCGGGTGGCACGAGCCATTGGGGCGGCGGCATGCTCGCCCCCGATTGCGAGAGCGAGGGCGCGGAACCCGTGGTCGTCCGGCTCGGCCGCCGCTCGCTCGATCTCTGGCGCCGGCATGTCCCGGAGGCGGTCTTCGCCGGGACCCTCGTCGTGTCGCATCCGCGCGACAGAGGCGAGATGATCCGCTTCGCCCGCCAGACGAGCGGTCACGAGAGCGCGGATTCGGCGCGCGTCGCTGCGCTCGAACCCGCCCTCGCCGGCCGTTTCGCCTTCGGCCTGTTCTTTCCCGAGGAGGGACATGTCGAGCCGCGGCGCGTGTTGCCGGGACTGCATGCCGGGCT
>JAFAPJ010000223.1 GCA_019247255.1 Methylobacteriaceae bacterium
GACCGCGGCGAGCTCGGCGCGCGCCCGCTCGGCCGCATCCGCCCGGCCCGCGAGCTCGAGCGGCAGGGCCGCGTACTCGAGAGCGGTCATCGTGGGGACGAGGTGGAAGGACTGGAAGACGATGCCGATCCGGCGACCCCGGAGGCGCGCGAGCCCGTCCTCGTCCAGCCGGGTCAGATCCTCGCCCTCGAGGAGCACGCGGCCGCGATCGGGCCGCTCAAGCCCGGCGAGAACCATGAGGAGCGTCGACTTGCCCGAGCCTGACGCGCCCACGAGGCCGACTGCCTCGCCCCGCTCGATCGCGAGGCTCACGTTCTTCAGCACGTGGACGCGTGCGGCACCGTCGCCCAGGCTCAGGTCCACGCCCTCGAGCTCGATCATCTTGCCGGTCATGGAAGGAGGGCCGATCTCACGGGCAGGGCAGGGGCGGCCGGGAGCAGGTGATGAGGCATGCAGGACCGCGGATGCAAGCATATGGGGCGGCACGCCGCCCCCGCCAAAGCGGGCACGTCGTCGCGCGCGTCCTCGCGTTCGGGGTCGCCGTGATGGCGGCGCTGGGTACCGCGGGCGACCTTCGGGCGACGGAAACAGGCGGTCGGGCCGTGAAGCTCGTCGCGCTCGGCGACAGCCTCACGGCCGGCTACGGGCTCCCGGCGGACGCGGCCTTCCCGGTCGTGCTGGAGAAAGCCCTGAAGGCGCAGGGTTTCACGGTCGAGATCGCGAATGCAGGCGTCTCGGGCGACACCGCCTCGGGCGGGCTCGACCGGGTCGAGTGGTCGGTGCCGGACGGCACGGACGGCGTCATCCTCGAGCTCGGCGCGAACGACATGCTGCGCGGGGTCGATCCCGACGTGACCCGACGTGCGCTCGACGGCATCATCGCCCGGCTGAAAGCCCGCGGCATCCCGGTCATGCTCGCCGGCATGTACGCCGCGCGCAATCTCGGGGCCGATTACGTGCGCCGCTTCGACGCCATCTATCCGGACCTCGCGCGCGAGCACGACCTCGTGCTCTACCCGTTCTTCCTGGACGGGGTCGCCGGGGAGGCGCGCCTCGCGCTCCCGGACCGGGTGCATCCGACCGCGGAGGGCGTGAGGATCGTTGTGGATCGCATCCTGCCCGCCGTGAAGACCTTTCTTGCCCGGCTCGGGGCGGGCGGGCAGAAGGAGGGCTGAGCCGCGCCGCGCGCCGAAGGGCCGCGGCCGCGCCGGAGACCAGGCATGCCGCGCCTCTTCACCGGCCTCGAGATCCCGCCCGCCATCGCCGAGACTCTGGCCCGCCTGCGGGGCGGGCTCGCGGGCGCGCGCTGGATCGAGCCCGAGAACTTCCACATCACGCTTCGCTTCATCGGCGACATCGATTTCGCGACCGCCCGCGACGTCGCGAGCGTGCTGGGCGAGAGCCGTCCGCGCGATCCCATGACGATCACGATCGACGGCCTCGGGGCCTTCGGTGGCGCGAAGCCGCGCGCGCTCGTCGCCAAGGTCGCGCCGAGCCCCGAGCTGATCCGCCTTCAGGCCGAGCAGGAGCGGCTGATGCAGCGCATCGGGCTCGAGCCCGAGCCTCGCAAGTACACGCCGCACGTGACGCTCGCGCGGTTCCGCGCCGCGACGGCGAGCGAGGTCGCGGGCATTCTCGCGACCCGCGGGCCGGTCGCCCCCCTGACCTTCGCGGCGTCGCGCTTCGTGCTCTATTCGGCTCGCGATTCGGTGGGGGGCGGGCCCTATCTGGTGGAGGCCGCCTACCCGTTCGCCGGGCAGCCGCCGGCGCGGGAACCCGCCCCGGGTGCTCCGCCCGGCGCGGGCGCTCCGCCCGTCGGGGTCGGCTAGCTCCGCAATTCTGCCCCTTTTGGCAAGCTTCCGTTAACCCTGAAAGGCTTAGCTCGCAGTCATGCAGGATTCCGGTTTTTGCCCATGATCCGTCCCGTTGCAGCCCGCGTTCTGCCGGCTCTCCTCCTCGCGTTCGTGGCGAGCACGACGGCTCGCGCCGAGGACGCGAAGCGGCGCGGCGCGGCCGCCGCGAAGCCGGCCCCGGCCGCCTCCGTGCCGGGCGGCAGCGGGGCGACGCTCGTCGCGACCTTCAACGACTGGAGCGCCTACACGGCCCAGACCGGCAAGGCGAAGATCTGCTACGCGCTCTCGCAGCCCAAGCAGCGCAGCCCGGCGAATCTCAAGGACACGCCGGCCTACGTCTTCGTGTCGTTCCGCCCGGCGGAGAACGTGAAGAACGAGGTCGCCACCGTGCTCGGCTTTCCGACCAAGGACGGCGGCCCCGCCCAGGCGGCGATCGGCACGACCACCTACGACCTTGTCACCAAGGCGCAGAACGCCTGGATCAAGAACCCGAGCGAGGAAGCGCAGGCCATCGCCACGATGTCCAAAGGGCAGAGCCTGACGGTCTCGGCCACCTCGGCCCGCGGCAACAAGACGAGCGATCGCTACTCGCTCGCCGGCTTCGCCCAGGCGCTGGAGCGCGCCCGGAAGGAATGTCCCTGACCCGCGCCTGAGCCGCCGCGATCAGGCGGCCTTCAGGAACTTGAACATGTGGCGACGCGCCTCGTCGTCCATCTCCGGCTTGAAGCTGTGTCGATCCTTGAGCGCCAAGGCACGCGCCACGGCGGGCCTCGCGCCGACGGCGTCATGGTGGCGCTTCACGTTCGAGAACCGGTCGAGCCCACCCTCGCCGAGGATGAAGGGGACCATGCGCGACCAGCTCCAGAGCGACATGTCCACGACCGTGTAATCCGCGCCCAGGAGGTAGGGACGGTCGGCCAGGCGCGCGTCGAGGATGCCGAAATGGCGCTCGACCTCGTAGGTGTAGCGCGCCTTGGCGTAGGGCACGTCCTCCGGCGCGAAATGGCGGAAATGGACGCATTGGCCCGAGAACGGGCCGACGCCCGTCGCCACGAACATGAGCCAGGACAGGAAATCGGCCCGGCCCTTAGCCCCCGCTGGCGGGCCGAACTGGCCGGTCTTCTCGGAGAGGTAGGCCAGGATCGCGTTCGAATCGAATACGACCACGCCGTCGTCGACGATCGCCGGGACCTTGCCGTTCGGGTTGATCGCGACGTAATCGGCCGCGAACTGCTCGCCCTTGCGGGTATCGACCGGGTGGGGCGTGTAGGCGAGACCCATCTCCTCGAGCGCGAGCGCGATCTTGGTCGGGTTGGGCGAGAGATTGTAGTAGAAGTCGATCATCGCTGAACCTCCGGGCCGCGCCTATGCGACCGCCCGGGCCCGGCTGCAAGGGCGCGGCCCGAGCCGCTTCGGGCCCGGCGAGGCTCGTCCAAGGCGGGTCGATGTCGCCGAAGCCACGTCGACGCTCCGAGAAGACGTGACGGCTGATCGCGACGGCGGGCGACGGCCCGGTCAGATCGGCGTGAGCCGGGCGGCGAGCCCTTCCCCCGGGCGGCGGCGAGCCCTATATGTCGAGGGCGGTGCTGCGGGGTGCGTCAGGACGCTAATCCCCGGGGCCTTATCGATCCTTATGGGGGCTGTCCCTGGCCTCGTCCGTGGACCTGGTCACAACGGCTCCCACCTACGTTGTAGGTTTCCCGGGATCGATGTCCAACGGCCTTCGCGGCTCCGCACAAAGCTTCGCGACATGACGGACTCCGCCGCGGCGTTGAAGGCCCGTCTGCGCGAGGAGGTCTTCGCGCGACGAGACGGGCTCGACCGCGATGTCCGCGTTGCCGCCTCGGCCCGGATCGCGGAGCGGGTGCTGCGCCTGCCGGAGGTGCTGGAGCTCGAACCCGTCGGCGCGTATTGGCCCATGCGCAGCGAGGTCGATTGCAAGCCGATCCTGACCGAGCTCGTGCGGCGCGGCCGCATCGTCGCGCTCTCGCAGATCCGCCATCCCGAGCTGTCGTGGCGCGAATGGCGTCCCGGAGACCACCTCGTGCATGGCGGATTCGGGGTCAGCGAGCCCGGCCCGGACGCCCCCGAGGTCTTTCCGCATCTCCTCCTGGTCCCGCTCGCCGCCTTCGACCGGACCGGCGCCCGTCTCGGTTACGGCAAGGGGCATTTCGACCGCGCGATCGGCGGGCTGTCGCGCAGGCACTTCCTCCTGACGGTCGGGCTCGCCTTCGCGGCCCAGGAGGTCGAGGCCGTGCCGGTCGAGGCGCATGACCGCCGGCTCGATCTCGTCGTGACGGAGGACGAGGTGATCCATGGCCGCGGCGCCCCGGCGGCCCCGGGCGCGGGCGGCTGATGCGCATCCTCTTTCTCGGCGACGTCGTCGGGCGACCCGGCCGGCTCGCGGTGACCGAGCGGTTGCCGGAGCTGCGCCGGCTCTGGCGGCTCGACGCCGTCGTGATCAACGGCGAGAACGCGGCGGGCGGCTTCGGCATCACGGAGGCGATCTGCGACGAGCTGATCGGCGCCGGCGCCGACGCGATCACGCTCGGCAACCATTCCTGGGACCAGCGCGAGGCGCTCGTCTTCATCGCGCGCCAGCCGCGGCTCCTGCGGCCGTGCAACTATCCGTCGGGGACCCCGGGGCGCGGCGCGACGCTCGTCGACCTCGCGGAGGGCCGGCGCCTGCTCGTCGTGAACGCGCTCGGCCGCATCTTCCTCGACCCGCTCGACGATCCCTTCGCGGCCGTCGACCGCGAGGTCGCGCAATGCCCGCTGCCGGCGGTCGCGGACGCGATCCTGGTCGACATGCACGCGGAGGCGACGAGCGAGAAGCAGGCGATGGGCTACCATCTCGACGGACGGGTCTCGCTCGTCGTCGGGACGCACACGCACGTGCCGACGGCCGATGCCCGCATCCTCCCGGGCGGCACCGCCTACCTGACCGATGCCGGGATGTGCGGCGCCTACGAGTCGATCCTCGGCATGGACACGCGCGAGCCCGTCCGGCGCTTCCTCGAGAAGACGCCCGGCGGCCGGCTCGAGGTCGCGTCCGGCGAGGGCGCGCTGTCGGGCTTCGCGGTCGAGACGGACGACCGGACCGGGCTCGCCCGCCGGGTCGCGCCCGTCCGGATCGGGCCCGCCCTCGCCGAGGCGCGGCCGTCCTTCTGGGAGGCCGAGGCCGCAGATGACAGCGGCCGCGGGACGCCGTAATCCCGGCCTGACCGATCAAGACCCCGCGCGGCCCGGCCGCCGCCCTCCTCAAATCATCGCAGAGCAAGCGCCATGGCTGGCCATTCCCAGTTCAAGAACATTATGCACCGCAAGGGGCGGGTCGACGCGGTCCGCTCGAAGCTTTTCTCCAAGCTCGCCCGCGAGATCACGGTCGCCGCCAAGATGGGCCTGCCCGACCCGAACATGAACCCGCGCCTGCGCGCCGCGATCCTGGCGGCCCGGGCCGAGAACATGCCGAAGGACAACATCGAGCGCGCGATCAAGAAGAGCCAGGGCGGCGACGCCGAGACCTACGAGGAGATCCGCTACGAGGGCTACGGCCCGGGCGGGGCCGCGATCATCGTGGAAGCCATGACGGATAACCGCAACCGCACGGCCTCCGACGTCCGCTCCGTCTTCACCAAGGCCGGCGGCAACCTCGCCGAGACGGGCGCGGTCGCCTTCATGTTCGACCGGGTCGGCGCCGTCGAGTTCGACGCGAAGGTCGCCGATGCCGATACCATGCTCGAAGCCGCGATCGAGGCGGGCGCGGACGACGTCGAGTCCGACGAGAACGGCCACGCCGTCTACTGCGCGCAGGACGCGCTCGGCGAGGTGTCGAAGGCGCTGGAGGGGCGCTTCGGCGAGCCGCGCAAGGCGGCCCTGACCTGGAAGCCGCAGACGCCCGTCGCCGTCGACGACGAGGCCGGCGAGAAGCTGA
>JAFAPJ010000040.1 GCA_019247255.1 Methylobacteriaceae bacterium
CGGAGGTGTGCTCGGCGAGCACGCGCTCGCGGGCCGCCCTCGCGATTCGCCGCAGCTCCGCGGTCCCGAGGTCGAGCGCCGCGACGGCCTCTTCCGTGGTGTCGGCGAGCAGGATCTCGCGGCCGGGCTCGAAGAACGCGTCGAGGCCCTCCCACCGGTCGGACAGGATCGGCACGCCGCAGGCCGCGGCCTCGAAGAGACGACCGGACGGGCACCAGCCCATGGCGGCCATCGCCTCGCGGGTGACGTTCAGCGTCAGCCGCCCGGAGGAGAAGAAGGCCGGGTGGTCGGGCGGAGGCAGGTGTCGGACGAAAAAGATGTTCTCCGTCCAGGGGAAATCCGGCGGGTACTGCGCGCCCCCGATCAGGAAGCGGGCGTTCGGCCGGCGGCGCGCCGGCTCGACGAAGAGCTGCACGAGCGCCGCCTGCCGGTCGGCCGCGTAGGTGCCGAGATAGGAAAGGTCCGCCTCGAAGCGCTCGACGGGCGCGACCGGCCGGTGCACGGCGGGGTCGACATGCCCGTAGAGCGGCGCGACCCGCCGGGCCCCGAGCCGATCCTGCAGAGCGGTCAGGGCGGCCCCGCCCGTATAGCTGAGCACGAGGTCGAACCCGGCGAGGCCTTCCGGCCCGAGATAATCGACCCGCTCGCCGCGCCCGAGCCGGGACAGGGTCACGGGCGTGTCGAGGTCGTAGAAGGCGCGGACCTCCGCCCGGCTCTCGAGGACGAGAGCCGTCGCCGCGATCCCGTCCGGGCAGTAGGAGGTCACCATCCCGACCTCCGCCTCGGCGAGGTCGGCGGCGGCGCGCCCGCGCACCTCGTCGAAGGACCGGTAGAGCACGAGCTCGCCGCCCGGGATCTCGTGAAGGTCGCGGTTCTGGGCGTAGTAGGGCGCGTCGCGCTCGTAGAATACGACCTGATGGCCGGCCTCCGTCAGCGCGCGAAGGAGCCCCCGCCAGAGCGTCGCGTGGCCGTTCCCCCAGGACGACGAAACCGTGAGGCCGAAGACGACGAGCTTCATCGCGCGGCCTCGTTCAGCCGGACGACCTGGCCGCCGCCGGCCCACGCGACGAGCGTCGTGAGCGAGGCCGGATCGACCGCGAACGTATCGTGCCGGTCGAGCGACAGCCCGAGCACCTGGCAGACCGCCGCCTTGATGACGTCGCCGTGCGAGACCGCGACGACGGTTCGGTCCGGATGCCGTGTCCGCCAGCTTTCGAGGGCGCCGCCGATCCGGGCCTGCGCCTCGGCCATCCGTTCGCCGCCGGGAGCGCGAGAGGAGGCGCGCTCGCTGTTCCAGACGGGCCAACGCGGGTCCGCCGCGAGCTCGTCGAAGCGTCGTCCCGTCCAGTCGCCGAAATCGATCTCGAGGATGGCGGGCGCCGTCTCGACCGGGCGCCCGTGACGCGCCGCGATCGGCTCCGCCGTCTCCTGCGCCCGCTCGAGCGGGCTCGCATAGACGGCCGCGACGGGCTCCCCGGCCAGCCGCTGGGCGACGCGCTCCGCTTCGTCCCGTCCGGCTGCGCTGAGGCTGACGCCTGCCATCCGGCCGGCCAGCACCTTGCCCAGGAGGTCGTGCGAGCCGTGGCGGACGAGGATCACGGTCGTGGCCGCCGCCACGTCAGGCCGTCCCTTCCACGAAGGCGAGGACGCGCTCGCGCGCCTCCCCGTCCGTGAATTGCTGGGGCGGCGACTTCATGAAGTAGGAGGACGGGCCGACGAGCGCGCCCCCGAGCTTGCGATCGAGCGCGATCTTGGCGCAGCGCACCGCGTCGATGACGATGCCGGCCGAGTTCGGCGAATCCCAGACCTCGAGCTTCACCTCGACGTTGAGCGGCACGCCGCCGAAGGCCGTGCCCTCGAGCCGGATATGCGCCCATTTGCGATCCGACAGCCACGGCACGTAATCGCTCGGGCCGACATGGATGTCGGAGGGATCGAGCGGGACGTCGAGCTGGCTCGTGACGGCCTGGGTCTTGGAAATCTTCTTCGATTCGAGGCGCTCGCGCTCGAGCATGTTCTTGAAGTCGGAATTGCCGCCGAAATTGAGCTGGTAGGTGCGGTCGAGCCGCACGCCCCGCTCGCGGAAAAGGTTGGCGAGCGTCCGATGCACGATCGTCGCCCCGACCTGGCTCTTGATGTCGTCCCCGACGAGCGGGAGCTTCTTCGCCTCGAAGCGCTTCCGCCAGGCGGGGTTCGAGGCGATGAAGACCGGAATGCAGTTCACGTAGGCGCAGCCCGCTTCGAGCGCCTGCTCGGCGTAGAACTCGGTGGCTTTCTGCGAGCCGACCGGCAGGTAGGAAACCAGGACGTCGGTCCCAGTCCGCTCCAGCGTGCGGGCGACGTCGGCGACCGGCTCGGATGCCTCCTCGATCTCCTCGCGGAGATAGCGGCCGAGCCCGTCGAGCGTCGGTCCGCGCGCCACCCGGACGCCCGTCGGCGGCACCTCGGCGAAGCGGTGCGTGTTGTTCGGCGGGGCCCAGATCGCCTCGGCGACATCGCGCCCGACCTTCGCGGCCGAGACGTCGAAGGCGGCCGACACCTCGACGTCACCCACATGGTATCCGCCGAGATCGACATTCATCAGACCGGGCACGGGCTCGTTCGAACGGGCGCCGCGATAGAAGGTCAGCCCCTGCACGAAAGACGACGCACAGTTTCCGACGCCGACGATTCCGACCCTGACCTTCTCGCTCGCGGGCAAAGCGCGGCCCTTCCCTGTCTGTTGCCGTACACACGGCTTGGTCCGTCCGCGGCCTCATGGCGCTGCCGGGCCTGACAAGCTCGACAATAGGGGAAAGTACCTTCCGGTTCCCCGCCGCCGGAATCTTTTCGGGCCGAACCGGAACCGAGCCCGCCGGGGCGACTTGGCGCTGTCGCACCCTTCGCAGACATGCCCGCCCGAGCCGTCCGACGCGCACCCACGCGCTCTCCCGCCCCGACCACGTTGCCGCTGTCGAACGCCGACGGCGCGCTGGCCCTCAGGCTCGCGACGCTCGTGCGCGGCTTGGGGGCGTCGGGGCTCCTCTACGTCGTCGGGAGCGAGGGCCGCGCCGAGCGCCTCGTTCGGCTCGTCTGGCGCTTCGCTCCGGACCTCGCGACGTACCTGTTTCCGCCCTGGGACTGCCTTCCCTATGATCGGGTCTCGCCCTCGCCCCGCGCCATGGGACTGCGTTCCGCCGCGCTCGCCGACCTGGCGGCGGGCTCGCGCGAGCGACCGCTGCTCGTCGTCGCGACCGCGGAGGCGCTCGTCCAGCGCGTGCCGCCCCGCGCCGTCTGGGCCGGACTGGAAGCGGTGCTGACGGTCGGCGAGGCGCTCGATCTCGAGGCGCTCGCACGCGAGCTTCGGCGGCTCGGCTACCGGGACGACGAGCGCGTCGACGAGACCGGCGAATTCGCGATCCGCGGCCAGGTGATCGACGTCTTCCCGGCCGGCTATTCCCTTCCGGTCCGGCTCGAGCACGAGGACGGCGCGATCCGGGCGATCGCGTCCTATGACGCCGCCACGCAGCGCAGCACGGATGCGTTCGAGCGCCTGCGTCTCCGGCCCGTATCCGAAGCGGTGACGGCCGATCCGGACGACGAGGTCGGACCCGATGTCGGGCGCGAGCACCGCCTGCCCGAGATCTATCCGAGGCTCGAAACGATCCTCGACTACGTGCCGGATGCCGCGGTCGCGATCGAGCCGCGGGCGGCGGAGCGGGGCGAGATCGTCCGCGAGCAGATCCGGGACGCCTATGAGAGCCGGTTGCGGCTGCCGGGCGGCGGCCCGCGCCCGCTTCCACCCGAGCGGCTCTACCTCGACGAGAGCGAGGGGGCGGCGTGCCTCGCGGGGCGGCGCCGGATCGAGCTCCTGCCCGCGGACCAGGAGGCCGAAGCCGTTCCGAACTTCGCGCTCGAGCGCCGGCCCAGCGCCGCGCTCGCGCGCTTCGTGGAAGCGGAGCGCGGCGCCGGTCGAAAGGTCGTTCTCGCAGCCGCCGACGCCCGCGACCGCGCGCGGCTCGCCCGGGCGGCCGGCGCCACGGACGCCGCCGAGGCGGCCGAATGGGCGGAGATCGCGGCGGCCGGACCGGGCAGCCTCGTCCGCTTCGCCGCGCCCCTCGACCGCGGCTTCCGGCTCGCGAACGAGGGCGTGACGGCCGTCGCGGCGGCCGACCTCCTCGGCAGCCGCGCCGGCGCCGGGACCGCCGCTCAGGAGCCGGCTGCGCAAGTCTTCGACGACACGGAGCGGTTCCGGATCGGCGACGCCGTCATCCATCTCGACCACGGCGTCGGTCTCCTCGCCGGGCTCGACGAGGCCGGCGCGGCCGAGACCGGGCCGGCCGAGCTCGTCCGCCTCACCTACGCGAACGACGCCCGGCTGCTCGTGCCGATCGCCGACCTGCACCTCATGTGGCGCTACGGCGGACCCGACAGCGGCCTGACCCTCGACCGGCTCGACGGCGAATCCTGGCCGAAGCGGCGCGCAAAGGTCGAGGCCGAGATCAACCGCGCGGCGGCGGAGCTCGCGCGCCTCGCGGAGGAACGTCGGGCCCGGCGCACGGAGCCGATCAAGCCGCCGGCTCGGGCCTACGAGCGGTTCGTCGCGCGCTTCGCCTTCGCCGAGACGGCGGATCAGCGCGCGGCGGTCGACGACATCCTGCGCGATCTCGCGTCCGGTCGCCCCATGGATCGCCTCGTCTGCGGCGATGTCGGCTTCGGCAAGACGGAGGTCGCGCTGCGCGCCGCCGCAGCCGTGGCGCTCGCGGGCCGGCAAGTCGCGATCACGGCGCCCACGACCGTCCTGGCGCGCCAGCACCTCGACACGTTGCGCCGCCGCTTCGCGGGCTTCGGCATCGAGATCGGCCACCTCTCCCGGCTGGTCTCCGGGGCCGAGGCCAAGGCCGTGAAGGACGGGCTTGCCTCGGGCGAGATCCGGGTGGTCGTCGGCACGCATGCGCTCGCCGGCAAGGGCGTCGCCTTCGCGGATCTCGGCCTCCTCGTCATCGACGAGGAGCAGCGCTTCGGGGCGGCCGACAAGGAGAAGCTGCGCGCGCTCGGCCAATCGGCCCATACGCTCACCCTCACGGCGACGCCCATTCCCCGAACCATGCAATCCGCGCTGGCGGGCCTGCAGGATCTCAGCGTGCTCGCGACCCCGCCGGCCGAGCGGCAGCCGGTCAGGACCTTCGCGGCTCCGTTCGACCCCGTGGTCCTGCGGGAGGCCCTGATGCGCGAGCGCCGTCGCCAGGGCCAAAGCTTCGTGGTCTGCCCGCGGGTCGAGGACATCGCGCCGCTCGCGGCGCAGCTCGCCGAGCTCGTCCCGGAGCTCCAGGTCGCCCTCGCGCACGGCAAGCTGCCGGCGGCCGCCATCGACGACGCGATGGTGCGCTTCGCCGGCGGCGAAGGCGACGTTCTCCTCGCCACGAACATCATCGAGAGCGGCCTCGACGTGCCGCG
>JAFAPJ010000474.1 GCA_019247255.1 Methylobacteriaceae bacterium
GATAGCGCCAACCCGCACGCGCTGAAGACCGGCGCGGGCCTGATCACCGGCCTCTTCCTGCAGTGGCAGGACGGCAAGCAGGTCAATCTCTGGCCGCAGAACCTGGCGGTCGGCAAGCTCGCCTTCCCGAGCTTCGTGAAGGTCGGCTCGTCCAACTGACGTCCCGGTCGCGACCGCACCGGCGCGCCGAACGGAATCCCGTGCCGGTTCGCCGGCGCGGGATCGATCCCACCGACCCCCGCCACCCCGCCGGGCTCACCCTCGGCGAGAACTGAGCGATGCTGGCCTGGCAGATCCTGATCGACGGCTTCGCCGTGAGCGCGCTCTACGCGCTCGGAGCGACCGGCTTCACGCTGATCTTCGGCGTGTCGGGCGTGCTCAACCTGTCCCACGGCGCCCTCATGGTGAGCGCCGCGGTCGCCGCCTGGGCGGCGGGCAGCACCTTCGGGCTCGACCCGTATCTCGGGGCCGTCGCGGGCGTGCTCGTAAGCCTCGGCCTCGCGCTCGCGACCTTCGGGCTCGTCGTGCGGCCGATCCAGCGCTCGCGCGGCATCCGGGAGGAGGAGCGCGAGATCTTCATCCTCACCGGGACGCTGCTCTGGGGCATCATGCTTCAGGAATCGATCGCGTACTTCTTCACCGACAACGCCAAGACCGTGCTGCCCATCGTCGCCGGCGTCGTCGAGATCTTCGGGGTGCGCACGCCGAAGAACGAGATCTTCACCGCGGTCGTGTGCTGGGCGGCGATCGGACTGCTCTGGCTCCTCGTCAACCGGACCCGCACCGGCAAGGCCGTGCTCGCCGCCTCCATGAACCCACGCGGCGTCACGCTGCTCGGGGTCGAGCTCGGCTGGATCTACCTCGTGGTCTGGGCGATCTACGGCATCCTCGCCGGGATCGCGGGCGTGCTGCTCGGCATGTTCCTCGGCGTCTCGTCCTACAGCGCGGGGCCGCTCACCGGGAGCGCCTTCTCGATCGTCGTGCTCGGTGGGCTCGGCAGCGTCTCGGGCTCGCTCATCGCAGCCTACGTCGTCGGCTACATCGAGACGATGACGGCCTATCTCATCTCGCCGGCCTACCGCTTCATCCCGGCGCTGCTTCTCCTCGTCGTCGTCATGTATGTCCGGCCGCGCGGCCTCCTCGGACGGCGCTGAGGTGGCGGCGCTCCTGCGCTCGCCGCGTCTCTGGCTGACGCTCGCCGCGCTCGCGGCGCTCGTCGTGCTGCCCTTCTGGGTCTCGGCCTACATCCTCGGCGTGCTGACGGTCGCGTACTACTTCGGCGTCTTCTCCATGGCCTGGGACCTCCTCTTCGGCTTCGCGAACGAGGTGAATTTCGGCCCGACCTTCCTGATCGGGGTCGGGGCTTACACGGCCGGCATCCTGGACAACCTCTACGGCTGGCCGCTCTTCGTGTGCATCGCGGCCGGCACCCTCGCGGCCGTCCTCGGCGGGCTGGTCCTCGCGATGCCGGCGCTCCGGGTGACGGGGCCCTATTTCGGCCTGACGACGCTCGTCGCCGTGCTGATCCTGCAGAACCTGATCGTCGTCTTCGCGGGGCTCACGGGCGGCGAGATCGGCCTCACGGTGCCGGACGTGATCTCGGTCGAGGCGCATGAGAACTACTGGATCGCGCTCGGCTTCATGGCGGTGAGCGGCGTCGTTCTCTGGACGCTGTCGCGCTCGCCGATGGGGCTCATCCTCCAGGCGAGCGGCCAGGACGCCGTCCAGGCGGGCGCGCTCGGCTTCAACGTCACCAAGCACAAGCTCGCGGCCTTCGTGATCAGCGCCTTCTTCTCCGGGCTGTCCGGGGCGCTTCTCGTCTTCTACCTCGGCACAGCCTCCGTCTCGACGCTGATTTCCATCACGGTCGGCGTCCAGGTCATCATCGCGGCCGTGATCGGGGGGCGGCGCACGATCATCGGGGCGGCGATCGGCGCCATCTTCCTCATCGCGATGACCGAGGTGCTGCGGCCGACGGGCGAGCTCGCGACCTTCATCGTCTCGGCGATCGCGCTCCTGGTGGTGCTCTTCATGCCGAACGGCTTCATGGGCGTCCTCCAGCGGGGAGAGCGCGGGTGACAGGCGGCGGCGCGCCGCTCCTCGCCGTCGACGGTCTCACCAAACGCTTCGGCGGCCTCGTCGCCGTGAAGGACATGAGCTTCGCGGTCGCGGGCGGCGAGATCCTGGGGCTCATCGGCCCGAACGGCTCGGGCAAGTCGACCGTGATGAAGCTCGTCATGGGAATCGAGCGGCCGAATGCCGGCTCGGTCCGCATCGCCGGGGAGGAGGTCGCGGGCGAGCCGGCGCACCGCATCGCCCGGCGCGGCGTCGGGCTCGTCTTCCAGCATTCGCGTCCGCTCCACCGCCAGACGGTGCTCGAGAACATCACGCTCGCGCTCCTGCCGGACAGCCTTCTCAACCTGTTCGCGCAGCGACGGACGCAGGACGAGGCGCGCGCCATCGCCGAGCGCGTCGGGCGCGGCCACGTGCTCGACCGCCGGCCCGGCACCCTGCCGTTCGCGGACCTTCGCAAGCTCGAGCTCGCCAAGGCGATCGCGCGCCATCCGCGGGTCATGCTCGTCGACGAGCCGTTCGCGGGCCTGACGGTCGCGGAAACCGCGGCTTTCTCCGAGCTGATCCGCGGCTTCCGGGACGAGGGCCGGGCCGTCCTCCTCATCGACCACAACGTGAAGAGCGTCGCGGCGCTCGCCGACCGCGTGGTCGCGATGTATCTCGGCGAGCGCATCGCGGCCGGAACGGCCGAGGAGGTGATGCGCGACGAGACCGTGCGGCGCGTCTATCTCGGGGGAAGCCTCGAGGCGGCCGCGCGACCGGAATCGAGCTTCGCCGACCAGGACGCGCCGATCCTCCAGGTGCGCGACCTTACGGTCCAGTACGGCAAGGCGCAGGCGCTCCAGGGCGTCTCCATCCACGTCCACGAGCGGGAATTCGTCTCCGTGGTCGGCCTCAACGGCGCCGGCAAGACGACGCTCTTCAACGCGATCTCGGGGCTTGTCCCCTATGGCGGCGACATCGCCTGGGCGGGGCGAAGCCTCCGCGGCCTCTCGGGCGCTGCGATCGCGCGGGGCGGGGTGGTGCAATGCCCCGAGACGCGCGAGCTCTTCGGAGACATGACGGTACGCGAGAACCTCGACCTCGGCGGCCAGCACCTCGCGAAGGGGGAGGCGGCCGAGCAGCTTGCCTGGCTGTTCGATCTCTTTCCACGGCTCAAGGACCGGCAAGGGCA
>JAFAPJ010000117.1 GCA_019247255.1 Methylobacteriaceae bacterium
TCTCGTGCGGCATGCCGAGGCCGCGCCGGACCGGACCTTCCTCGCCCGGCGCGGGCCCGACCGCGCCTGGCTGCGGCTGTCCTACGGGGCGGCGCTGGCGCAGGCCCGGCGCCTTGCGGCCGGGCTCCTGGCGCGTCGGCTCGGGCCCGAGCGGCCGCTCATGATCCTGTCCGGCAACGGCTTCGAGCACGCGCTCCTGTCGCTCGCGGCCATGCATGTCGGCATCCCGGTGGTGCCCGTCTCGCCCGCCTATTCCACCCTGTCTCGCGATCACGACCGGCTCAGGCAGATCGTGGCGCTGCTGACCCCTGGCCTCGTCTTCGCGGCCGAGGGCAAGACCTACGCGGGCGCGATCACCGCAGCCGTCCCGGACGATGTCGAGGTCGCGGCGGTCGACCCGGGCGCTCTCGGCCGGGCCGCGACCGCTTATGCCGACCTCGCGGCCGACGATCCCGACGCGGTCGCGGCCGCTCACGCGGCGATCGCGTCGGACACGATCGCGAAGTTCCTGTTCACGTCCGGCTCGACCGGCGACCCCAAGGCCGTGGTCACGACCCACGGCATGCTCTGCGCCAACCAGGCCATGATCGCGTCCCGCTTTCCGTTCCTGGCCGAAGAGCCCCCCGTGCTGGTCGATTGGCTGCCCTGGCACCACGTCTTCGGGGGCAGCCACAATGTCGGCCTCGTCCTCGCCAACGGCGGCACCCTTTACATCGACGAGGGTCGCCCCCTTCCGGCCGAGATCGGCGAAACCGTCCGCAACCTGCGCGAGGTCGCTCCGACGGCCTATTTCACCGTCCCGCGCGGCTTCGAGGCGCTGATCCCGCACCTGCGCGAGGACCAGGCCCTGCGCGAGAGCTTCTTCGGCCGGCTGCGGATCACGTTCTACGCGGCGGCCGGACTGCCGCAGCCGACCTGGGACGCGCTCGAAAGCCTTGCGCGCCAGACGCTCGGCCGCCCGGTCCCGATGGTGACGGGCCTCGGCTCGACCGAGACCGCCCCCTTCGCGATCGTCACGGACGACCGGCCGGCGCGGGCCGGGCAGGTCGGGCTGCCGGCGGCCGGGCTCTCGCTCAAGCTGGTCTCGTTCGGTGACAAGCGGGAGGCGCGTGTCAAAGGCCCGAACGTGACGCCCGGCTATTGGCGCCGGCCGGATCTCATGCAGGAGGCTTTCGACGAGGAGGGCTACTACCGGCTCGGCGACGCCTTGCTGCCCGTCGATCCGGACGACCTGCAGCAGGGCTTCGCGTTCGACGGGCGGCTGAACGAGGACTTCAAGCTCACGAGCGGCGTTTGGGTCAGCGTCGGCCCGCTCCGGGCGGCGTTCCTCGACGCGTTCGCACCCCTCGTGCGCGACGTCGCGATTGCCGGGGAGGCCCGGGACGCGGTCGCGGCGCTCGTCTTCCCGGACCTGGCGGCCTGCCGGGCGCTCGGGGCGGAGGGCGACGACGGCGCGGTCCTGGGCGACGCGCGCGTGCGCGCGGCCTTCGCGACCCGGCTCGCGCAGCTGTCCGCGACGGCGACGGGCTCCTCCAACCGGATCGAGCGGCTTCGCCTCCTCGCCCGGCCGCCCTCGCTCGATCGGGGGGAGATGACCGACAAGGGCTCGATCAACCAACGCGCGGTGCTGCGGGGCCGGGCGGAGGACGTCGAAGCGCTCTACCGTCGGCCTTTCGCGCCCGACCTGATCCTGCCGGGGCGGGCATGAGCGAGCCTGCCCCTGCGGCGGCCGCGCCGGACATCATGGGCTTCAGCCACGAGCGAAGCCTCGTGGTCGAGTGGGGCCACTGCGATCCGGCCGGCATCGTGTTCAACCCGCGCTTCTTCGAGTTCTTCGACTGGTCGACGGCGCTTCTCCTGGAGGCCGCGACCGGGGTGCCCAAGGCCGCGATGCTGGAGCGTTTCGGCCTTCGCGGCATCCCGCTCGTCGCCACGGAGGCGAGCTTCCGTCGGCCGGCCCGGTACGGCGATCTCCTGACGGTCCGCTCGACCGTCGTCGAGGTCGGCCGGACGAGCTTCGTGGTCCGTCACGAGGCGAGGCTGGGCGAGGCCGTCGCGGTTCTCGGACGCGAGCGCCGGGTCTGGGCCGGTCCCCATCCGGACGACCCCGCAGGGCTCAAAGCGCTGCCGATTCCGGCCGATCTCGCCCGCGTGCTGCGCGGTGACGCGGGCGCAGGGCCGCTGCCCGACAGCTTCTAGGCGGCCTCTTCGCCGGGCTCTCCCTCGCCGGCCTCGCCGGCCCGCGCCGCCGCCTCGACCCGCGCCAGGAGGACGAGCAATCGGGCGCGCTCGGACGGCCGGAGAAGGGCCGCGATGGCGGCCTCGTGCTCGACCTCGCGGCGCCGCAGCTCGGCGAGGAGAGCCGCTCCCGCGGGCGTGATGAACAGGGATTGCGAGCGGCGGTCGTCGGACGAGGGCTCCCGTCGCAGCAGGCCGCGCCGTACGAGCCCGTCGAGCAGCGGTCCGACATTGGTCCGCTTGATCCCGAGCAGCTCGCCGAGCCGGCTCGGGCGAATGGCCGGGCTCGCCGCGACCACGTTCAGGACGCCGAGCTGGGTCGGGCGCACGTCGAGATCCGCGAACCGGCTCACGAAGCGTCGCGACACCGCCGCGTGGGCGCGCCGGAGGCGGTAGCCAATCAGCCCCTCGAGATGGGCGACCTCGTCGCTGTCGCCGCTCATGGGCCGCACACTCCCCCGGTCATCCTGCGCCGCGCGCACCCTGCCGGTCTGCGAGCTATGCGGCCGGCCCCGGAGCGGCAAGGGCCGTCTTCGCCCGCCGCCGGCCGAGGTCGATCGCGCTCCGCGCTTCCCTCTCGGCGCTCGGCGAGCCCCACGTCGGAATTCGGCGCCGACGACGCCGACCGGGGGGTCATTTAAGCCGTGTGCCGGGCCGGCTCGGTCCAGCTGGGCCGAGAGCGGTTGCAGGTGCCGTCAGGGCTTG
>JAFAPJ010000380.1 GCA_019247255.1 Methylobacteriaceae bacterium
ATCGGCGCCGGCCAGGCGAGATCCACCACGACGTTGCCCTCCTCGCGGCTGTAGAGGGCGGCGGACCGCGAGCGATTGGACAGGTTCTCGGAATCCGCCCCGCGCGGGCAGCCCGTCCTGGCGTCCGCGATGCCTTCCCGCGCGAGGAAAGCCAGGAAGTCGCGCTCCACCGTCTCGAGCGGTTCCTGGCTCTCGAAGCCGCGGGACATGTAGAAGCGCTGGTTCGTCGGCGCGAACGCGTAGCAGTAGCGCCAGTCCGACGCATTCGCGGCCGTGGCCGCAAACCCCGCGAGCGCGATCGTCCAAGCCCCGAACCGACGGCCCCTCATGCGCGTCTCTCCAAGCCGCCGGGGCAAGGGGAGCATAAGGCGTTCCAACAAATCGTTGTACCTCGCCAGCGTCGGCTTACTGTCCTGTTCCGTACGAAGCCGCCCGGATCCTGGGCCCGAAAGTCGGTAACGGTCCGCTAACGAGCTTCTCCGGCCAAGCCTGCGACGTCGAGCCGTCCTGAAGCCGAGCCACGGCAACCCATATAGACTTTATGCTGATACCAACCTCGGATCGCCGTGCGATCCCGGTCGCGGCGGAGCCGCTCCCCGCGAGCCTGATCGCACCGCTCGCAACGGCGATCATTCGTCCGCTCCGGCCGGAAGACGAGCGGCTTTACGCCGATTTCGACGCCCACCTCGATCCCGATGACCGGCGGCGGCGCTTCTTCACGAGCCTGCGCGAGATCGGGGCGGAGCGGGCTCACGACCTCACCCATTTCGATCGGCGAGACGGCCGGGCTTTCGCGGCGATCGACCGGGCGGACGGCTCGCTTCTCGGCGTCTCGCGCGTGCATCGCGTGCCGGGCGACGCGGCCGAATTCGCTCTTTTGGTGCGTTCGGATGCGCAGGGCCGCGGGATCGGCCGGCGTCTACTCCAGGAGGCGCTCGCGGGCGCGCGCGACCTCCGGGTCGGCCGCGTGGTCGGCTTCGTCCTGCGCGAGAATGTCCGGATGCTGGGCCTGTGCCGCGATCTCGGCTTTCGGCGCGGCGGTCTGACGGACGACCCGGGCGTGCTCCGGCTCGAACGCCCGGTCTAGCTAAGGATGGGGCGGGCCGCGCGGCCCGCCCCATCGGGCTCAGTGCCCGGTCTCGTCGGCGTCGCGCGTCGCCTCGTAGAGGAACCACACGCGCCGCTCCGTCTCGTCGATGAAGTTCTCCAGCAGGCTCGCCGTCGCGACGTCCTCGTGCTCGTCGCAGACCTCGTGCGCGTCGCGCATGTTCTTCGCCATCGCCTTGTTGTCGCGCATGAGCTCGCGCAACATGTCGAGCGCGGAGACGAATTCCTGATCGTTGTCCTCGACGCGGGTCATGCCGTGAATCTGGCCGATGGAGCGAAGCGTATTGCCGCTGATCTTCCGGACGCGCTCGGCAAGCGGGTCGGTGGTCGCGAAGATCTGATCCGCCTGCTCGTCGAGAAGCAGGTGGTAGTCGCGAAAATGCGGCCCCGACAGGTGCCAATGGAAGTTCTTCGTCTTCACGTAGAGGGCGAAGGCGTCCGCCACGAGGCCGTTGATCGCCTTCGAGATCTCCGCGACGGCCTTCTCGGACAGGTCGGTCGGCGTGTCGAGGTTCGAGCGGGCGTCGCGCCGCTCCATCTTGCTCACCTGAGCCATTGAGGCGCTCCGTCATCGAGGTCGCGCCCGCGGGACCCGCAGGCGCGTCTCGGCAACGGAGCCGGTCGAGCGGAGTTCCTGCTACGCTTCGTCGCCGCCGGGGAAGCCCGGCGTGCCGTCGCCCTCGGGCTTGCCGATATGCTTCTGCGCGTAGAGCGGCAGTCCGAGCTGCGCGACGAGGTTGAGCTGCGTCTCCAGGAAGTCGATGTGGCCCTCCTCGTCGGCGGCGAGCTCCTCGAACAACCTCTTCGACACGCGGTCGTTGATGCTGTCGCAATATTGCGCGGCCTCGAGGTAGAGCGCCCGCGCCTCGACCTCGGCGGCGAGGTCGCATTCGAGGATCTCCGTGACGGTCTGACCGATCCGCAACGGATCCAGCACCTGCAGGTTGGCGAAGCCGTCGAGGAAGATGATGCGCGCGACAAAACGGTCGGCGTGATGCATCTCCTCGATCGATTCCTTCCGCCAGGTCTTGGCGAGCTCCTTGTAGCCCCAATCGTCGAGGATGCGGTAATGCAGCCAATACTGGTTGACTGCGGTCAGCTCGCTGCGCAGCCCGCGATTCAAGTAGTCGATGACCTTGGGGTCGCCCTTCATTCCGGTCCTCTCACGCTGGGAGCCCGGATGTACGGGGCGGGCTAGGACCCGTCCAGCTAAATGAGCGCCGCGTCGAGCGCCGCCTCGTGCCGGTGAGCCGGGCAGCCGCCGCAGGCAAGCTCCGCCCCGGCGAGCGCCTCGTCGATGATGGTGCGGATCGTCCGGGCGCAGCGGCCGCAATCGGGGCTGCAGCCGAGGCAGCGATAGACCTGCGCGGCGGTCCGGGGGCAGGCCGGGCCCGGGTTGAGGCAGGCCCGCACGTCGCCGTCGGACAGGACATTGCAAGAGCAGACGATCACGGGCGGCCTGTTTAGAAACGATCTAAAGAACACTGGCTTATCAATGTCTTAGCCGATGTTTACGGCGCCCGCCAGCCGCTTCCTGTCCCCTTCGTGCGGTCCCTTGCCGCGCTTGTCACGCCGGCTGCTCAGCACCTCGGCTGCTCAGCACCCCGGCCTCATCGACGTGCGGGCGGGACCGCGGGCGTCGCGGGCCCGAGCGCGCCCGTGACCGCGGGCTCGGCCGGCGCCGCAGCGGGCTCGGCGTCCAGCCCGTAGACGTCGTCGCGGAAATGGACGAGGCCGTCCGGGCTCGC
>JAFAPJ010000527.1 GCA_019247255.1 Methylobacteriaceae bacterium
GCCGGTCCTAGCCCGGCCTGTCGAACGCCCGGCCGGTCACGGTCGAAGACGTGAGGCTCAAGGGGGTGAACGATTCGGACGCGGACGCGCGTGAGCTCGTGCGGCTCCTCAAGGGTATCCCGGCCAAGATCAACCTGATCCCGTTCAATCCGTGGCCTGGCGCGGCCTACGAATGCTCGTCCTGGGAGCGGATCGAGCGCTTCTCCGAGATCGTGTTCCGGGCGGGCTACGCCTCGCCCGTGCGCACGCCTCGCGGGCGCGACATCCTGGCGGCCTGCGGCCAGCTGAAGAGCGAGACCGAGAAGCTGTCGGCGCGCGCCCGGATGATGGCCGCCGAGGAGCCCGTCGCCCAGGCGTGAGCCTGCCGGCGCCGATCAGGTCACGACCGTGAGGCCGCGGGCCGCGCGGGTCAGCCCCGTATAGAGCCAACGCGTGCGGTGCTCGCGGAAGGCCCAGCTCTCGTCGAAGAGCACGACGCGGTCCCATTGCGAGCCCTGCGCCTTGTGGACGGTCAGGACGTAGCCGTAATCAAACTCGTCGGACTTGCGCCGGACCCCGAAGGAGAGCTCGTCCTCGCGGCCCTCGAAGAACTCGCGCGGGACCGAGACGCGGGTCGTTCGACGACCGTCCTCCTGGGGCGAGACGTCGAGATCCACCTTGCCGTTCGCCTCGCCGCGCGCGACCGCGACGCTGAAAAGACCGCCGTTGAGGAGGCCCTTCGTCTTGTCGTTGCGGAGGCAGACGAGCGTCTCGCCGGCGGCCGGCAGCGGATCGCGGAAGCCCTTGAGCTGCCTGATGCGGCCGTTATAGGCCCGGCGCGATTTGTTCGTGCCGACGAGCACCTGGTCGGCCGCGAGGATCGCCTCGGCGTCGATCGCGCGGCGCGGAATGACGCGCGCGTCGCCGTGGTCGCCGGGCTCGAGCGTCCCGCCCTCCCGCACGGCCGTCGCGAGCCGGATGATGGCGCTGTCGCGCGCCTGGCGGTGAACCTCGGTCAGCATCGCGTCCGGCGGCTTCTCGGTGAAGTAGCCGGCGCCCTTCACCGGCGGCAGCTGGGCCGGATCGCCGAGAACCAGGACAGGCGTACCGAACGACAGGAGATCGCGGCCCAGATCCTCGTCCACCATGGAGCACTCGTCGATCACGATGAGCTTGGCGCGGGCGGCCTCGCTCTGGCGGTTGAGGACGAAGCGCGGGCCGGTCTCGCCCGAGCCGCGCGAGCGATAGATGAGGCTGTGGATGGTCGAGGCCTCGCCGCAGCCCTTCTCGCGCAGGACGAGCGCGGCCTTGCCGGTGAAGGCCGCGAACTGGACCTCGCCGTCGACGCTCTCCGCGATGTGGCGGGCGAGCGTCGTCTTGCCCGTGCCGGCATAGCCGAACAGCCGGAAGATCGGCCGGTCGCGCGTCTTCAGCCAGCGCCCGACGGCGTCGAGCGCCGCGACCTGCTCCCCCGACCAGCTCACGGGCGGATGGGCGGCGCGGGAGAACGGAACATGGACAAGCTTTAACGCGGGCGCGAAGGCTCGGTAAGCCTCAGCGCCGCAGGGTCGCGGGATCGGCGGCGGGCCGCCGGGCGGGAGAGGAGTGCGATGATGAAGCGCTGGATCATCGGGGTGACGGGGCTCGCGGCTCTCGGGGCGGTTGCCGCCGCGCAGGCGCAGGACCGCGGTCCCGGCGGGCCGTTCCACGGCGGGCCGGAGGAGCGCGGCGCAGGGCGCTGGGGCGTGCTGTCCCCGGCCGATCGCGAAGCCTTCACCGACGCCCGCATCGCGGCCCTTCACGCCGGGGTGAAGCTCACGGCCGACCAGGAGAAGCTCTGGCCGCCCGTCGAGGAGGCGATCCGCAACCTCGCCAAGGTGCGGCGTGACAGCCAGCAATCGGGGCGCGAGCGCTTCGCGGCCTTTCGTGAGACGGGCGAGCGCGACCTCATCGGAGGCATTCGCTTCATCGCCGAGCGCCAGGCCAGCATGTCCCAGGCGCTGACGAAGCTCGCGGATGCTGCAACCCCGCTCTACGGATCGCTCGACGACGCGCAGAAGCGGCGCCTCGGGATCCTGTCGCGCGGGCTCGGGCCGCGCATGGGAATGGGCATGCAGGGCGGCCCCGGTCGCGAGGGTCCTGGCCGGGAGGGCCCCGGGCCGCGCTGAGCGCCGCCCGTCAGAGCCGCCGCAACGAGACGTCCTCGATCCGGTGGCTCGCACCCTTGCGCAGGATGAGGCTGGCGCGCTGGCGCGTCGGCAGGATGTTGTCGCGCAGGTTGACGAGGTTGATCCGGTTCCAGAGGCCTTCCGCGAAGTCGAGAGCCTCTTCCTCCGACAGGGTCGCGTAGCGCCGGAAATAGGAGAGCGGATCCCGGAAGGCGGTGTTGCGGAGCTTCAGGAAGCGGTGGAGGTACCACCGGCGGATGTCCTCCTCGTGGGCGTCCACGTAGATCGAGAAGTCGAAGAAGTCGGACACGAACGGGATCGCGGCGCCGTCGCGCGGCAGCCGCGCGGGCTGCAGGACATTGAGCCCCTCGACGATCAGAATGTCCGGGTGCTCGATCACGACCTCCTCGCCGGGTACGACGTCGTAGACGAGATGCGAGTAGAGCGGCGCCCGGACACCGTGTTTGCCGGCCTTGATGTCGTTGAGGAAGCGCAGGAGCTTCGCGGTGTCGTAGCTCTCGGGGAAGCCCTTGCGCTCCATGAGGTCGAGACGGGTCAGCTCGGCGTTCGGCCGGAGAAAGCCGTCGGTGGTGACGAGGTCGACCTTCGGGGTGTTCGGCCAGCGGGCGAGAAGCGCCTGCAGGATGCGGGCGGTGGTCGACTTGCCGACGGCGACCGAGCCCGCGACCCCGATGATATAGGGCACCTTCTCGGCCCGCTCCGCGAGGAGAAAGCGCTGCGTGGCCTTGAACAGGCCCTGCGCAGCCGCGACGTAGAGCGAGAGCAGCCGCGAGAGCGGCAGATAGATCGCGATGACCTCGTCGAGGGAGACGGGGTCGTTCAAGGATTGCAGGCGGTCGACGTCCTCGGCCGTGAGCGTCAGGGGCGTATCGGCGCGCAGCCGGGCCCATTCCTCGCGGGGGAAGACCCGGTAGGGCGAGAGCTCGCCGTCCGGCTGCACCAGGCGCGGCTCGTTGGCCGCGGGCAGGGCGACGACGCTCTGCGACATGAACCCGTTCCTCAGCCGCGCGGGCGCGCGGCCTTCTCCGCGAGGCCGGACTGAGCGGTCCGCCGCTCGAGCTCGGCGATGACGTCCGCGAGCGCGACATCGCGCGCGCGGAGCACGACGAGGAGATGATAGAGCACGTCGGCGGCCTCCGCGACCAGGGCGGCGCGGTCGCCCTCGACGGCGGCGATCGCAGCCTCCACGGCCTCCTCGCCGAGCTTCTTCGCGGCCCGGCTCGGGCCGGCCGCGAGGAGCTTCGCGGTGTACGATGCGTCTGGCGGCGCGGCCGCGCGCTCCGCCACGATCCGCTCGAGGTCGGCGAGGGTGAAGCGGCTCACCTCACGCCCTCACCGGAATTCCAGCGGCCGCCATAAAGCGCTTCGCCTCGCTGATTGAGTGCTCGCCGAAATGGAAGATCGAGGCCGCGAGGACGGCGCTCGCATGGCCGTCCCGGACGCCCGCCACCAGATCGTCAAGTCCGCCGACCCCTCCCGAGGCGACGACCGGCACCGGAACCGCGTCGGCGATCCGGCGCACGAGCGCGAGGTCGTAGCCTGAGCGGGTGCCGTCGCGGTCCATGGAGGTGACGAGGAGCTCGCCCGCGCCGAGACGCACGACCTCCCGGGCGAAGTCGAGCGCGTCGATGCCGGTCGGACGGCGCCCGCCATGGGTGAAGATCTCCCAGCGGTCGGGCTCGCCGAGGCCGGAGACTCGTTTCGCGTCGATCGCCACGACAATGCATTGCTCGCCGAACTTGCGCGCGGCTTCCCGGACGAACAGCCGGTCCTGCACCGCGGCCGTGTTGATCGAGACCTTGTCGGCCCCGGCGAGGAGGAGGTTGCGGATGTCCTCGACCGTGCGGACGCCGCCTCCGACGGTCAGCGGCATGAAGCATTCCGCGGCCGTGCGGCGCACGACGTCGAGGAGCGTGCCGCGGTTCTCGTGGCTCGCCGTGATGTCCAGGAAGCAGAGCTCGTCGGCCCCGGCGGCGTCGTAGGCGCGCGCGGCCGCGACCGGGTCGCCGGCATCCACGAGGTCGGCGAAGCGGACGCCCTTCACGACGCGCCCGTCCTTCACGTCGAGGCACGGGATGATGCGGGTCTTCAGCATGGCAGGTTCAGCTGGCCCGTCGGACGTCCGGCGGCTCGGCCCCCGTGGCGGTGCAGGCGGCCGCGATCAGCGCCAGCGCCTCGGCCGGATCGATGCGGCCGTCGTAGAGCGCGCGGCCGGTGATCGCGCCGGCGAGCGCGGCGCAATCCGGCTCGAGCAGCCGCTCGATATCCGCGAGCGAGGCGAGCCCGCCCGACGCGATCACCGGGATCTCGACCGCGTGGGCGAGCGCCAGCGTCATCGGGATGTTGAGCCCTTTGAGGACGCCGTCGCGCGCGATGTCCGTGTAGACGATCGCCGCGACGCCCACATCCTCGAACCGCCGGCCGAGCTCATCCGCCGTAAGGGTCGAGCTCTGCGACCAGCCCTCGACCGCGACGCGGCCGTCCTTCGCGTCGATGCCGACCGCGATCCGGCCGGGATGGCGCCGCGCGGCTTCGCGCACGAAATCCGGGTCGCGGACCGCCGCCGTCCCGATGATGACGCGCGCGACGCCCTTGCCGAGCCAGCCCTCGACGGTGCGCATGTCGCGGATGCCGCCGCCGAGCTGCACCGGAACCGCGACCCGCGCCAGGATGGCCTCGACGGCGGCCGCGTTCATGGGCCGGCCTGCGAAGGCGCCGTCGAGATCGACGATGTGGAGCCAGCCGAAGCCTTGGCGCACGAAGGTCTCGGCCTGGAGCGCGGGGTCGTCGTTGAAGACGGTCGCGCGCCCCATGTCGCCCTGGACCAGACGGACGCATTGCCCGTCCTTGAGGTCGATCGCCGGGAAAAGGATCACGGGCGCCAGCGCAGGAAGTTGGCGATGAGGCGCAGGCCGAGCGTCTGGCTCTTCTCAGGGTGGAATTGCGTGCCGGCGAGGTTGTCCCGGCCGATCACGGCCGTGACCGGGCCGCCATAGGAGGCGAGGGCTACGACGT
>JAFAPJ010000471.1 GCA_019247255.1 Methylobacteriaceae bacterium
GGCTGACACGATCTTCATGAGGATCAGAATAGTGGCGTTACTACTTCCGTCAAAGGATCCCTCACACCCGCTCGATCACCGTCGCGGTGCCCATGCCGGCCCCGATGCACAGCGTCACCAGCGCGGTCTGCTTGTCGGTCCGCTCGAGCTCGTCGAGGACGGTGCCGAGGATCATGGCGCCCGTCGCGCCGAGGGGATGCCCCATGGCGATCGCACCGCCCGCGACGTTGACGATCTCCGGATCGAGATCGAAGGCCTGCAGGTAGCGCAGGACGACCGCCGCGAAGGCCTCGTTGATTTCGAAGAGATCGATGTCGGCCTTCGTCATGCCGGAGCGCCGGAAGAGCTTCTCGGTGACGTCCACGGGACCGGTCAGCATGAGCGCGGGCTCGGAGCCGATATTGGCGAAGGCTCGGATACGGGCGCGGGGCTTGAGCCCGGCGCGCTCGCCGACCTCCTTGGAGCCGATCAGCACGGCGGCCGCCCCGTCCACGATGCCGGATGAGTTCCCGGCATGGTGGACGTGATTCACGGCCTCGACCTCCGGGTGCTTGTCGACCGCCACCGCGTCGAAGCCACCCATCTCGCCCATCTGCGCGAAGGAGGCCTTCAGGGAGGCGAGCGACTGCATGTCGGTGCCAGGCCGCATGTGCTCGTCCTTGGCGAGGATCGTCAGGCCGTTGACGTCCCGCACCGGCACGACCGACTTCGCGAACCTGCGTTCATCCCAGGCCCGTGCGGCGCGGTTCTGGGATTGGACCGCGTAGGCGTCGACGTCGTCGCGCGAGAAGCCGTACTTCGTGGCGATCAGGTCGGCCGACACGCCCTGCGGCATGAAATAGCTCTTGATCGCGATCGCCGGGTCGACCGGCCAGGCGCCGCCCGAGGCCCCGATGCCGACGCGGCTCATCGACTCGACGCCGCCCGCGACCGTGAGATCGTACTGGCCGGCCATGACCTGCGCGGCGGCGAAATTCACGGCGTCGAGCCCGGACGCGCAGAACCGGTTGATCTGCACGCCAGGGACGTGCTCGCCGTAATCGGCGACGAGCGCGGCCGCGCGGGCGATGTCGCCGCCGGCCTCGCCGACCGGGTCCACGCAGCCGAGAACGACGTCGTCTACGAGCTTCGTGTCGAGCTCGTTGCGGTCCTTCAAGGCGCGCAGCGCCGTCTCGGCGAGGCGCAGGGCCGTTACCTCGTGCAGCGAGCCGTCCGCCTTGCCGCGCCCGCGAGGGGTGCGCACGTGGTCGTAGATGTAGGCCTCAGGCATGGTGTCCTCCCACCGCGACCGGCGCGGAGCCGGCTCGCGGGCAATCTCGTGACGGGCCGCGGGCCATGCGGGTCCGGCCCGAACGGCTCAGAACATATCCCGCGGCATCGCCATCACGGCGTCCGACCCCGCCTGGATGCGCCGCGCGAGCGCGCCCGCCTCGGGCATCACGCGCTCCATGTAGAAGCGGCCGACCGTGAGCTTCGCGTCCATCTTGGCCCCGATCCCGTTGCCGCGCGCCTTTCCGGCGAGCGCGGCCTTCGCCATCCGGGCCCACATGTAGCCGAGCGCGACCGTTCCCATGAGGTGGAGGTACTCGGTCGCACCGGCGCCCGCGTTGTTCGGGTTGCCGAGCGCGTTCTGCATGAACCACATCGTGGATTGCTGCAGCTGGCCGAGACCCTTCGACAGCGGCTCGACATACGGCTTCATGGCCTCGTCCGCGCCGTTCTCGCGGCAGAAGGCCTCGATCTCGCCGAAGAAGGTCATCACCGCGCGGCCGCCGTCCCGCGGGAGCTTGCGGCCGATGAGGTCCATGGCCTGCACGCCGTTCGCGCCCTCGTAGATCATGGCGATGCGGGCGTCGCGCACGAATTGCGACATCCCCCATTCCTCGACGTAGCCGTGCCCGCCGAGGACCTGCTGGGCCCGGACGGCATTGTCGAAGCCGAGATCGGTCAGGTAGCCCTTCACCACAGGCGTGAGCAGACCGAGCCTGTCCTCCGCAGCCTGGCGCTCGCCGGCATCCTCCGAGCGATGCGCGACGTCCGCCGACAGGGCCGTCCATAGGCAGAGCGCGCGCGCCGCCTCGTTGAAGGCGCGGATCATGAGCAGGTTTCGCCGCACGTCCGGATGCACGATGATCGGGTCGGCCGGCTTGTCGGGCTCGGCCGTGCCGGTGAGCGCGCGGCCCTGCAGGCGATCCTTCGCGTAGGCCGCGGCGTTCTGGTAGGCGACCTCAGATTGGGCGAGCCCCTGGACGCCGACGGCGAGGCGCGCCTCGTTCATCATCACGAACATGGCGTTCAGCCCCCGGTGGGCCTCGCCGACGAGCCAGCCCGTGGCCCCGTCGTAGTTCATGACGCAGGTGGAATTCCCGTGAATGCCCATCTTGTGCTCGATCGAGCCGCAGGAGAGGGCGTTGCGCTCTCCCGGCGCGCCGGCGCTGTCGGGAACGAA
>JAFAPJ010000552.1 GCA_019247255.1 Methylobacteriaceae bacterium
CCGGGCGAAGGGGGAAGCGGTCATGCTCGGTCATGCGGCGGTCTTTGGTCGCGTGAGCCAGCACAGCACGGCGCATGACGAAAACAGGCCGATAGCGGTCACCCCGTGCACGCCCGGGAACCAGCTGAACGTAACCGACGCCCGCGCCTCGGCGCTGAAGAATTGCAGCCCGATGAAGCCTTGGCTCGCGACGGCCCAACCCTTCTCGGTACGCGAGCGGCGGCCAAGCCAGGCGAACGCGACCAGTAAGGGCGCGAGCGGCGCAAACGTGCGGACGAAGGCGACATGAGCTGCCCAGAGCGCGGAGTCGACCATCGCCGCCTCGCCGGCGAGATACGCCTGGACCAGCAGACAGGCGGTGAGGAGCCACAGTATCAGGACAAAGAAGCCACGCGACCCGGCCCGAAAGCTCGCGATCAGTGAAGAGGAGTCTTGTGTCGCCATCGCCAACCATCAGCCGTCTTATGCTAGGCTAATAGCATCAGTCGTCTTATGGTTCCAGCCATGATAGAGAGATCGCTACCGCCGCAGCCGGACGCCTTCCTCGGCTACACGGTCGTGCGGCTGGCCCATGTGCTGGAGAAGCGGTTCGAGCGTCGGCTGCGCGCCGGGCTCGGTATCTCAGTGCGCCAGTTCGGCGCCCTCGTACATCTCCAACGCGATCCCGGCATCAGTTCGGCCCGACTTGCACGGCTCCTGCTCATCACGCCGCAGAGCGCAGGCCCGTTGCTCGGCGCAATGGAGGCCGCCGGCCTAGTCTCTCGTGAGCCGCCGGCGAAGAATGGCTCGCGCATGCGAGTCAAACCGACTGCCCGAGGAGAAGAACTGCTGGCCCAGGGCTACGCAATCACCGCGGATGCGAACGATTCTGATTTTCTCGACATAAGTCCGACGGAATGCAAGCACGTCAACCAGCTTCTTCGAACGGTCCTCGCCAGGTTAATGGAAGAGGAGTACTAGGATCGCAGGCGTGAGTCCGCACTCTGGCTACAGATAATCGTCGCTCGTCTCGCCGACGCTGCTGCGAAAGGCGTTGGAAAATCATTTGGTGGCGAAGCGTCGACACGAGAAAACCAGGGATATAACTCTTTACCCCGGAACCTGCCTGGAAGATCGGGTACTCTTAGCTCCTTACGAAGCCAGCCTGCCTCGAAATCTGCGGCCTCAGCGGCTCCCCCACCCACGCGGGGATGGACCCTCGCCGTCGGCTGGCGGCCTCGGGCCCGTGACGGCTCCCTCGCCCAGGCGGGGATGGACCCGTGTGGCAGGGCGCGATTGTACGGCCGCGGGGATTGGACCAGGACCTGCGGCTTCTGGAATACGCGGCGGCGAGACCCCCCGCCCACGCGAGGACGGATCTTGTAGGCTCGTCGTAAAGACTCGTCCAGGTGGCTCCCCTGCCTACGCTGGAATGAACTTCCCAGATGATCGTAGCTCAGATGGCTGATGCCGCGCGCCTTCGCTGACGCGCTCCAGGGACGCGGGGGGGGGTGCTCGGGAGCCATCCTCATCCGAGCGGGAGGATGAACGTCTGCTATCGGGCGATCACCCAGCGTCGGCTCTTGGCGCAGCTCGGAAGCGATGAACGTCGGCGCTCAGGGCGAGGCGCTTAGCCGGTACCCGACACCAGGTTCGTTGACGATCAGCGTCGGGCGGCTCGGACTTACCTCGAGCTTTCGGCGAAGCGCGCGGACGGTCACCCGCAGGTACTCCAGGTCTTGCTCGTGGGCTGGGCCCCAGACGGATCGCAGAAGCTGGCCATGGGTCAGGACGCGGCCCGGATGCTTGGCGAGCTCGGCGAAGAGCGCGAACTCCTTCGGCGTGAGGCGGACGGCGGCGCCGTCCCGCCGCACCTCGTGCGCGAGAAGGTCGACCTCGATGTCGCCGACGCGGAGGGATGCACGGACGCCCTGCTCCTGCAGCCGGTGGCGCGCCGCCGTGCGGATCCGGGCCAGGAGCTCGTCCGTGTCGAAGGGCTTCGTCACGTAGTCGTCGGCACCTGCGTTCAGGGCCGTCACCTTCTCGCCCGCGCTTTCGCGGGCGGAGAGGACCAGGATCGCGGCGGGGCTTGCGGCCTTGATCCGGCCGATCACGGCCTGCCCGTCCTCGTCGGGCAGCCCAAGGTCGAGGATCACGACCTCCGGGCGCTCGGCCGCGATCAGCCGAAGCGCCTCCCCTGCGCTCGCCGCGTCCGCCACCTTCATCGCCGCCGCTTCCAGGATCGTTCGGAGAAAGCGGCGGATCGCGGGGTCGTCGTCGACGACGAGGACCTTCAGGCCGAAGCTCACGCGGCCTCGGCGGCGGCCTCTGCGGAGGCAGCGGCGAGCGGCAGGACGAGCGCGGGGGGTATGCGAAGGACGACGGCCGTGCCTGGGAGGCCGTCGCCGCCCGGCTCGACCGCGACAGCGAGACCCATGGCGTCCGCGAAACCCTTGATGATCGCGAGGCCGAGCCCGGACCCAGCCTTGCCGCGATCGCTGCCCTCCCCGAGCGCGAACGTGTCCAGCAAGCGGCCGGCGACCTCGGGCGGGAGGCCTGGTCCGCAGTCGCGGACGGCGACGGCTAGGCCGCCATCCGTGCAGCGGCGCGCCCTCATCTCGATCGGCCCGGACGGGTCCGCGTGCTTCGCGGCGTTGTCGAGGAGGTTCAACAGGCAATGGTGGAAGAGCGTCGGATCGAGGCGTGCGAGCGGCAGGTCGTCGGGCACGTCGCGGACGACCGTGCGCCCGCCGAGCTGGCGTGCAAGGTCGGCCTCGGCGCTCGCGAAGGCGTCCACGAGGTCGACGGGCTCGGGCTTGACCGGCATCGCGCCGGCTTCGAGCCGGCTCATGTCGAGAAGGTTCGTGATCAGCCGATCGACCCGCTGCGCCTCGTTCTCCAGCCCGGCCAGGAGGCCGGCGCCGTCTTCGCCCACGGCGAGGCGGCGCTTCAGCTCCGCGATGGATCCCGTCACGGTCGCGAGCGGTGTCCGCAGATCGTGGCCGACGGAGGACAGGAGCGCGCCGCGGGCGCGATCCCGCGCTTGCAGGGCGGCGACCGCCGTCATCTCCTCGGTCAGGCGAAGCCGGTCGAGCGCAACGGACGCCTGGTCAACGATGGCGTCCACGAGCGCCTGCTGGTCGGCGCGCGTGACGGCTCGCCCGTCAGGGCTGCCGAGTCCGAGTACGCCGAGCGCACCGTTATCGGCTCGCAGGGGCAGGAAGAGCCAATCGGCCCCGGGGAACGTGTCGGCGCCCTGACCGGCCGGGCGCGCGTTCGTGAACGCCCAGTCGGCCGCTGCCCGGTCGATGAGGGAAAGCTGGTCGTGCGGCGGGTGGCTCGCCGCGAGCGCGAGCTCGCCGTCACGCGGCAGAAGCACGACCGCTTGCGCGTCGAGCGCGCCCGCGGCCTCGCGACAGGTCGCCCAGGCGAGCGACGCCGTGTCCGTCGCCCTGTTCAGGGTGCGTGAGAAACCGGCGAGCGTCGCGTTCTGGCGCGCCCGGTCGGCCGCGAGGTCCGCCTGAACGCGCACGCGGGCGACAAGCTGCGCCGTCACGATCCCGACCAAGAGGAGGATCAGGAAGGTCAGGACGTTCTCCGGGTCCCGGATCGTGAAGGTGTAGAGCGGGGGCAGGAAGAAGAAATTGTAGGCGAGCGCGGAGGCCGCCGCGGCGACGATGGCGGGCGCGATCCCGAACCGGCTCGCGACCAGGACGACCGGGAGCAGGTAGAGGAGCGAGACGTTGCCGACGTCGAGCGCTCGGGCGAGCAGATGGGCCGCTCCGGTCGTCCCGGCGACAAGCGTCAGGGCTGCGACGTGCTCGGCCGGGCGGCCGACCGCGGCGGCCGACGGAAGTTTTGAGAGTCCTTCCGGTCCGCCCTCCTGCGCGGCTTGCTCGAGAGACACCACGTGAACCGCAGCGCCCTCCGAGCGTCGCACGAGCGTGTCGACCACCGAGCCGCGCAACAGCTCGAACAGGCGGGAGCGCTTGGCCTTGCCCACGACGATCTGTGTGCTGCGCGTCGCGCGGGTATGGTCGAGGATGCCGCGCGCGACGGTCGTGGCCGGCGCGGTCATCACCGTCGCGCCGAGCTCGGACGCGAGCCGCAGATGGCGGCTGAGCCGCTCGCGCTCGGCTGGCGTCAAACGTCGGTCCCGGGCCGTCTCGACATGCAGCGCCGTCCAGGGCGCGCTCAGGCCGTCCGCGAGCCGCTTGGCGGCCCGGATCACGTCGGGCCCGCCTGGATGGTCGTCAATCGCGACTGTCACGCGTTCCCCGCTCGCCCAAGGTCCGGCGAGCGCCTGCGCGCGCACCTCCTCCAGCACCTGCCGATCGACGGTCTGCGCCGCGCGCCGAAGCGCCAGCTCGCGCAACGCCGAAAGGTTGGCCTTGGAGAAGAAATGGCCGAGCGCGCGCGTCGCCTCGTCCGGCACATAGATTTTGCCAGCCTTGAGACGCTCGATCAGCTCGTCCGGCGTGACGTCGACGATCTCGATCGCGTCCGCCTCCTCCAGGATGCGATCCGGGACCGTCTCGCGGACTCGCACGCGCGTGAAGCTCGCCACGATGTCGGACAGGCTCTCCAGGTGCTGGACGTTGACGGTCGTGAAGACGTCGATCCCGGCGTCGAGCACCTCCTCGATGTCCTGGTAGCGCTTCGGATGGCGGGAGCCGGGCGCGTTCGTGTGGGCGAGCTCGTCGATGAGGACGAGGGCTGGCCGGCGCGCCAGGACGGCGTCGAGGTCGAGCTCCGTCAGGAGGCGGCCGCCATAGGGCACGACCTTGCGGGGAAAGATTTCCAGGCCGCGGGTGAGCGCCTCCGTCTCCCGTCGTCGATGCGTCTCGACGAGGCCGATCACGACGTCGGCGCCGCCCTGCCGGCGCTCGTGGGCGTCGGACAGCATCTCGTAGGTCTTGCCGACCCCGGGGGCGGCCCCAAGGAAGACCTTCAGCTTGCCCCGCCCCTCCCGGCGGGCCTGGGCGAGAAGCGCTTCCGGCGAGGGACGGCCGTCATCGAGGTCGGCGTCGTTCATGACGACGCTTCTAGCATGCCTCAGCGTGCGGCCGCCTTCGCCGCTGCGGCGTCGAGGCTGCGATTGAGCGCGAGCACGTTGACCCGCGGCTCGCCCAGGAATCCGAGTTCACGCTCCTCCGTCGCTCGGCGGACGAGCTCGGCGACGACCTCTCGGGCCAAGCCGCGCGCCCGGGCGACGCGGTCGACCTGCGCCAGGGCAGCCCCCGGGCTCAGATGCGGATCGAGCCCGGAGCCGGAGGCCGTCACGAGGTCGGCCGGAACGGGACCGGAGACGCCGTCGGCGCGCGCGGCCTCGACGGCGCCCTTCACGCGCTCGACGAGCGACGCGGCCGTCGGGCCGAGGTTTGAGCCTGAGGAGGCGAGCGCGTCGTAGCCCTTCTCGCCGGCGGCCGAGGGGCGGCCCTGGAAATGACGTGGGCTCGCGAAGCTCTGCCCGATGAGCGAGGAGCCGATCACCCGGCCGTCCTGGACGAGGAGGCTCCCGTTCGCCTGGGCAGGGAACAGGGCCTGGGCGGCCCCGAACACGACGAGCGGGTAGAGAAGTCCCGTAACGCCCGAGAGGAGGACGAAGAGGACCAGGGCCGGGCGAAGCTGCGCAAGCATGAAGACGAGCCTCAGGCGAGGTGGAGGGCCGTGACCGCGAGGTCGACGAGCTTGATGCCGATGAAGGGCGCGACGAGGCCGCCGACGCCGTAGATCGCGACGTTGCGGGCCAGCAGTCGGCCAGCCCCGATCGGGCGGTAGCGCACGCCCTTCAGCGCGAGGCGCACGAGCGCCGGGATGATGAGCGCGTTGAAGATGATCGCAGACAAGATCGCGCTCTCGGGCGTCGCGAGCCCCATGACGTTCAAGGCACCGAGACCGGGATAGAAGGCGACGAACATCGCCGGAATGATCGCGAAGTACTTCGCGACGTCGTTCGCGATCGAAAAGGTCGTGAGCGCGCCGCGCGTCATGAGGAGCTGCTTGCCGAGCCCGACCACCTCGATGAGCTTGGTCGGGTCCGAGTCGAGGTCGACCATGTTGCCGGCCTCGCGCGCCGCCTGCGTGCCGGTGTTCATCGCGACGCCGACGTCGGCCTGCGCGAGGGCGGGCGCATCGTTGGTGCCGTCGCCGCACATAGCGACGAGCTTTCCGCCTTCCTGCTCGCGGCGGATCAGCGCCAGCTTGTCCTCCGGGGTCGCCTCGGCGAGGAAGTCGTCGACGCCGGCCTCGGCCGCAATGGCGGCCGCCGTCAGCGGGTTGTCACCCGTGATCATGACGGTGCGGATGCCCATGCGGCGCAGCTCCGCGAAGCGCTCCCGCATGCCGGCCTTGATGACATCCTTGAGGTGGATGGCGCCGAGAAAGCGGCCGTCCCGCACGACCGCGAGCGGCGTGCCGCCGGCGCGCGCGATGTCATCCGTGATCCGTTTCAGCTCGCGGCCGGCGGCCGAGCCTGCCTGGTCCGGGGCGGTGCGCAGCACTGCGTCGACCGCGCCCTTGCGGACGCTCGTTCCCCCCGCGTCGAGGCCCGACAGGCGGGTCTGGGCGGAGAAGGCGATCACCCGGGCGCCCGGCGGGAGGGCGGCGTCGGCGATCCCGTGCTTCGCGTGCCCGAGCGCCACGATCGAACGACCTTCAGGCGTCTCGTCGGCGAGGGACGCGAGCACGGCCGCCTCGGTGAGCTCGGCCAGCGTGACGCCTTTCAGGGGCACGAACTCGGACGCCTGGCGGTCACCGAGCGTGATCGTGCCGGTCTTGTCGAGGAGGAGGGTCGAGACGTCGCCGGCCGCCTCCACGGCGCGGCCGGACTTCGCGAGCACGTTGAAGCGGACCAGCCGATCCATCCCGGCGATGCCGATCGCCGAGAGCAGCGCCGAGATCGTCGTCGGAATAAGCGTGATGAGGAGCGCCGCCAGGATCGCGACAGGCACGCTGCCGCCCGCATAGGCCGCGAAGGCTGGCACGGTCGCGACCGTGATCAGGAAGATGATCGTGAGCCCGACGAGCAGGATGGTGAGGGCGATCTCGTTTGGCGTCTTCTGCCGCGACGCGCCCTCGACGAGCGCGATCATGCGATCGAGGAAGCCCTGGCCCGGACCCGCCGTCACGCGCACCACGATCCAGTCGGAGACGACCCGCGTGCCGGCCGTCACGGCCGAGCGGTCGCCGCCAGCCTCGCGGATCACGGGCGCGCTCTCGCCCGTGATCGCGGCCTCGTTGACGGACGCGACGCCCTCGACGACCTCGCCGTCGGCCGGGATCAGCTCACCGGCTTCCACCCGCACCCGGTCTCCGATCCTGAGCTGGGACGCAGGGACAAGTTCCGGCCCGGCGGTGCCGACGCGGTTCGCGACGAGCTCGGCCTTGGCCGAGCGCAGCGACGCCGCCTGGGCGCGGCCGCGCCCTTCGGCCAGCCCCTCGGCGAAGTTGCCGAAGAGCACGGTGAGCCAGAGCCAGAAGACGAGCTGGCCATGGAAGGCGCTTGCGGGGCCGCCGAGGTCGCGCAGCCACAGGACGGTGAGGAGCGCCGCCACGATCGCGGTCGTGAACATGACCGGGTTTCGCACGAGAAGGCGCGGGTCGAGCTTGACGAGAGCCTGAGCCACCGCCTC
>JAFAPJ010000558.1 GCA_019247255.1 Methylobacteriaceae bacterium
GCCCTTGTTGCCGCGCTCCTCCTTCACGACCTGGACGAGCAGGATCTGGCGACGCTTGATGACTTCCTGGATCTTGTAGTGGCGGCGCGTGACGCGCCGGCGCTCGACGATCTCCTCGAGGGCGTCGCCGCCGCCGACCTGCTCGACGACGTCCTCCTCGTCCTCGTCTTCCTCCTCGTCGTCCTCGTCCTCGTCGTCCTCCCCCTCTCCCTCATCCTCGGGATGGGAACGCGACTCCTCGGCCTCGTGCGGGTCGTGGGCGTCCGACGGCTCGTCGCCTTCGGCCTCGGGCTCGACAAGCGGGAGTTCGGGCTCGGGTGAAGCCGCCGAGACCGGCGCCTCGTCGACCATTCCGTCGGGCCCGGCGAGGTCGCCGTCCCGCGGCGGAACCGGGGCCGCGTGCGCGGGCTCGTCCTCGTGGGAGGTGGCCGCGAGGTCCTCGCTCGCGGCAGAGGCGGATGCCTCAGACTCGCCCCATGCGGGCGCGCCGTCCGCGGCCTCGTCATCGTGCGCCGACCCGTCCGACCCGTGATCCGAGCCGGCCTCGCTCCCTTGGAGCGCCGAGGTCGCGTCGTCGCCCTCAGCCGACAGGTTTGAGCCCTCGCTCAGGCTCTCGACCGGCGCCCGGACCGTGTCGCCGTTCCGGTGACGGCGCGAGGCGCCGCGGCGCCGACGACCGCGCGGGCGCTCCTCCTCGCGGTCCCGGTCCTGCTCGACCTGCGCCTCCTCCTCGAGGAGCGCCTGCCGGTCCGCAACCGGGATCTGGTAGTAATCCGGGTGGATCTCGCTGAAGGCCAGAAAGCCGTGGCGGTTGCCGCCGTATTCCACGAAAGCCGCCTGCAGCGACGGCTCAACCCGGGTGACCTTGGCGAGGTAGATGTTGCCGCGAAGCTGGCGGCGGCTGGCGGATTCAAAGTCGAATTCCTCGACCTTGTTGCCGCGGGTTACGACGACGCGGGTCTCCTCCGGATGGGAGGCGTCGATGAGCATCTTGTTGGCCATGGGTATCTTTCGGATGCGGTCCTGCCGAGGCGCCGCGCCGGATGAAGGCGCGGGTCGCGACGGCCGCCACGCTCAGGCCCGCACCGGGCAGGCAGAGACGTGCGGCGGCAGGACGCCGGGCAGCGCGCGGGGCGCGCGCCGCGAGGTGGACACGATGTCGCGGGCGCCGGCGAGGCCGGTCCCGACGACAGGTTCGGGGAGGAGTGGGCCGAAGCCCGGTCGATCGGGCATGCGGGCGCGGACAGCAGAGCTGATCCG
Organism: Methylobacteriaceae bacterium; assembly: GCA_019247255.1. Taxonomy (GTDB): domain Bacteria; phylum Pseudomonadota; class Alphaproteobacteria; order Rhizobiales; family Beijerinckiaceae; genus Enterovirga. The sequence continues at coordinate 1,261 of JAFAPJ010000558.1, forward strand.
GTTGTGGCGCCCATATGCCCCATATCCTTCGACGCTTGACGCGCGGCGAGCCGAACGTCCCGAGGCGGAATGACCGCCAATGCACGACTTCGTCTCGGGTCAGCCGATGATGAGGAAGGCGGGGCCGCTCCGGCTCGCGGGGGCCACGCGGCCGGCCGAGGCCGGACGAGGTCGGACGTCATTACATACGAGCCGCGGCGTTTGACAAGATGCCGCGCCCCTATGCCTCAGCGTGGGGTGAAGGCTTGCTTGAGCCGCGCCAGCCCCGAGCGCCGCCCCGGCTTCGGAAAGTCGTGGTGGCGCTCCCGGTCGAGGCTCGGAACGCTGCGGGCGCGCTCCTCGGGGCTCGCGGCCGAGCGTTTCACGAGCGTCGCCATGAACTCGGCCTCGCCGGGCCGGGTCGGATCCACGGACGCGAAGCCGAAAGGGAGGAGGTCGAGCCGGATCGCCTCGCCCATGACCTCCGCGAAGCTCGCGGGCGTCCAGACCGTGCAATGGACGTCGTGGTAGCCGCCATGGGCGACGAGCCCGCGCGCGAGGCCGAGCGCGGCGTGCGGCCCGTGCTCCGGCATCGGGTCCGCGACCGCGGGGGCGCCGACCCAGATCGCCCCGACATCGACCACGACGGCCTTGGCCACCGCGTCGAAGACCTGGGCGGGCGTCGGCTCGCTCGGACGGGCGAGATAGGCCCCGATGAGCTCGCGCAGGAGCGTCGGTTCGCGTCCGTGGTCGAAGGTGAAGCGCTTGTCCGGGACCGCGAGGCA
>JAFAPJ010000057.1 GCA_019247255.1 Methylobacteriaceae bacterium
TGACGCGCTCGCAGCCATCGGGCTCACGCTCACCGTGGCGGCCATCGCGGTTCCGGCCAACACGCTCTTCGGCATCGCGGCTGCCTGGGCTATCGCCAAGCACGAGTTCCAGGGCAAGAACCTCCTCATCACGCTGATCGACCTGCCGTTCAGCGTCTCCCCGGTCGTGGCCGGCCTCGTGTTCATCCTGCTCTTCGGCGCGCAGGGCCTTCTCGGGCCCGTTCTCGAGCGGAACGAGATCAGGATCGTGTTCGCGCTGCCCGGGATCGTGCTCGCGACCGTGTTCGTGACCTTCCCGTTCATCGCTCGCGAGCTCATCCCGCTCATGCAGGATCAGGGAACGGGCGACGAGGAGGCGTCCCTGTCCCTCGGCGCCTCGGGGCTGCGCACCTTCCTGTCGGTCACGCTGCCCAACATCCGCTGGGCGCTCCTCTACGGCGTGCTTCTCTGCAACGCCCGCGCGATGGGCGAGTTCGGGGCGGTGTCGGTCGTGTCCGGCCGCATCCGAGGCGAGACGAACACGATGCCGCTGCAGGTCGAGATCCTCTACAACGAGTACAATCTCGCAGGCGCCTTCGCGATGGCCTCCGCGCTCGCGCTCCTCGCCCTCGTCACCCTCGCGATCAAGTCCTTTCTCGAATGGCGCTACGCCGGCGCCCTCGCCTCGGCGGCCGCGCGCTGATGCGGATCACGGCGAGCGGGATCGTGAAGGCGTTCGGGGGCGCGAGCGCGGCGCTCGACGGGGTCGACGTGGAGGTCCGGTCGGGCGAGCTGATGGCGCTGCTCGGCCCGTCCGGCTCCGGCAAGACGACGCTGCTGCGCGTCATCGCCGGGCTCGAACGGGCGGATGCCGGTCGCGTGCTCTTCGACGAGGAGGACGCGACCGCGATCCCGGTCGCGCAGCGCGGCGTCGGCTTCGTGTTCCAGCATTACGCGCTGTTCCGGCACATGACGGTGTTCGGCAACGTCGCCTACGGCCTGCGGGTGAAGGGGCGGGACCGGCTCGGCCGCGACGCCATCGCGGCGCGCGTCGCCGAGATGCTGCGCCTGGTCCAGCTCGAGGGCTACGAGGGGCGCTACCCGGCCCAGCTCTCGGGAGGGCAGCGCCAGCGTGTCGCCCTCGCCCGCGCGCTCGCGATCGAGCCGCGCGTGCTTCTCCTCGACGAGCCCTTCGGGGCCCTCGACGCCCGGGTTCGGCGCGAGCTCCGCCGGTCGTTGCGCGAGATCCACGACGCGACGGGCCGCACCACGATCTTCGTCACGCACGACCAGGACGAGGCGCTCGAGCTCGCCGACCGGGTCGCGATCCTGCATCGCGGCCGGGTCGAGCAGGTCGGCACGCCGGACGCCGTCTACGACGATCCGGCCTCGGCATTCGTCATGTCCTTCGTGGGCGAGAGCAGCGCGCTTCCGGTCACGATCTCGGGGGAGCGGGTGATCTACCGGGATCATCCGCTCGCGCTCGGCGCGTCCAACCACCCGGACGGGCCCGCGACACTGTACGTGCGGCCCGCCGATCTCGCCCTCGGCGAGGACCCGTCCGGGTTCGAAGGGCAGGTCGTGCTGCTCCGCCGCGCGGCGAGCGGACGCCGCGCGGAGATCCGGCTCGGTCCGGAGCTGGTCGAAGCGGAACTGCCGCCCGGCGCCGCCATCGCCCGCGGAGATAAGGTGCGCGTCACGATCCGAGGCGGGCGCCTCTTTCCCGGATAAACGGGCGGGCCCGCGGATCCGTCGTCGGCGCTCATCGTCGGTTCATTTGGAGGCCGCTTCGATGGGATCGCGGCCCCGAGAACCGGTCGCAGGGAAGGAGAGCTCATGCCTCGTTTGCTCAAACTCGCAGGCCTCGCCGCGATCGTGACGGGCGGCCTCGCGCTCGGATCGGCCGCGAATGCGGCGCCGGCCTCGCCGGGCGTGGCCGCGGGTCTCGCGGCGGACGCCCCGATCACCCAGGTGGCGCAGGGTTGCGGCCCCGGCTTCTTCCGCGGACCGAGGGGCTTCTGCCGTCCGATGCGGGCCGGACCGCGCTTCTACGGTCCGCCCCGCGCCTTCGGACGCCGTTGCTTCATCCGCCCGACGCCCTACGGGCCGCGCCGCTTCTGCCGCTGACCCACGCGAACGGCCGAGGCGGTTGCTCGCCTCGGCCGATCGTCAATCGCCGTAGCCCCAATCCGGCCGCGTGCCGAGGCCGGTGAAGGCCGGCTTGCCGAGCCCGTAATCCGAGCCGACATAGCCGGGGCCGCCGACCAGGGGATGAGCTGGAAAGCCGTCCGAGGCTGAACCGGGTCGTAGAGCCGGGCCCGGGCGGATCATCGGCCGCTCGAAGCGCTCGCGATCCTTGTACACCGGCCCAGGCGCCTCGGCCGCCGCAGGGCCGGGCAGGAGGAACAGCGTCGCGGCGAGCGCGGGCAAGCGAATCAGCATCTCGCCCATTCTTAGCTGCCGGCGGTCTGGACAAGGTTAACGAGCCTGGCGCCGGGATCATCCGGAGGGTTCGGAGGCCGAACGGGCCGACGGAGCGACCGACCCCGGCTCCGACCCTCGAAGCATGGCGGCCCACATCCGATCCCACATCCGATCCGACAGACGGCGGCGCAGGAAACGCATGGCGTGGGCCACGGTCCCGATCCGATAGCGGGTGCGCGGCCGGGAGGCGGTCGCGGCCTCGAAGACGACCCGCGCCACGTCCTCCGGCCGCAGCACGCCCCTGCCGCGCGCCAGCTGGGCGCGCGAGCGCTCCGCCAGGGCCGCGACGGGCCGGGCGTAGGGCCCGACGGCTCGCTCGAAGAGACCTGCGACGGCGTCCGTGGCTAGCGACGTCGCGACGGGGCCGGGCTGAACCACCACGACCTGGATCCCGAACGGGGCGACCTCGAAGCGAAGCGCGTCGGACAGGGATTCGAGCGCGAACTTGGACGCATGGTAGGCCCCGACGAACGGCGTCGTGAACTCCCCGCCCATGGAGCTGACGTTGATGATGCGCCCCCGGCCGGCGTCCCGCATCGCGGGCAGGACGGCCTGAGCCACCCGGATCGGCCCGATGCTGTTCGTGTCGAAGATCCGAGCCATGTCCTCGGGAGCCGTCGTCTCGAGCGGCCCCATCGGCCCGAAAGCCGCGTTGTTGACGAGAACGTCGACGCCTCCGAACCGGGCGAGCGCGCGCGCGACGACCGCTTGCGCCTCGTGCTCGGCCGAGACGTCGAGACGGTCCACCGCGAGACGTGCATCGTCCATCGGGAAGCCGGCCGGCACGGCCTTCGCCGGATCGCGCATGGTGGCGACGACCTGCCACCCGCGCTGGAGGAAGGTCAGCGCGACGGCGCGGCCGATCCCCGAGCCCGCGCCGGTGACGAGAACGGTGTTGCCCATGATCTCTCCCGTGAAGTAAGCAAGCGCCTACTTGGGATGGGCAACACAGAAGTCAACACTCGCTTACAAAACGACGCGTCGCGGCCCGCCCGCGACGCGGCTGCGACGCGGCGCAAGCTCGTGGCCGCAGGCGTGCAGCTGTTCAGCGCCCAGGCCTACGAGCAGGTCGGCGTGAGGGCGATCGCCGACCTGGCCGGCGTGAATCAGGCGCTCCTCAACCGCTATTTCGGCGGAAAGGCTGGGCTTTTCGCGGCGGTGGTCCGCGAGCTCTTCGACGAGCCGAACTGGTTCGGTACGGACCGCGCCGGCTTCGGCGAGCGACTGACGGCCGTCCTCTTCGAGAAGGTGAGAGACGAGCGCGCCGACCCGCTCGGGCTCATCATCCGGTCGAGCGCTCACCGCGAGGCGGCCGCGACCGTGCGGGACGCCGTCGACGACGCGGTCGTGGAGCCGCTCGCCGCTTGGCTGGACCGTGACGACGCGCGGACCGCAGCCGGAACGATCGCGGCCGTGCTGACGGGGGTGTCCGTGCTCCGCTCGCTGCTCGCCTCGCGCAGCATGACGGGCGAAGCGGAAGCGGCGCAGCGCGCGGCGATCGCGAAGCTGCTGCAAGCGATCGTCGATGGATCGACCTGAGCGCGGCAGCGCCGGCCGCGGCGCCGTCAGCGCAGGCTGAAGCCCGCCTCGCGGGCGAGCCCGGCCAGGTCGGCCTGCGGCCGGGCGCCGAGATGGCCGATCACCTCCGCGGCCGCGAGCCCGCCGAGGCGCGCGCAATCCCGCGAGGGCAGCCCGTGGGCGAGCCCGGCCAGGAACCCGGCCGCGAACAGGTCGCCCGCCCCCGTCGTGTCGACCACGGCCTCGACCGGGCTCGCCGGCACGGCTTGCGTTCCCGACCGCTCGACGATGAGCGCGCCGTCGGCCGAGCGCGTCACGATCCCGAGCACGCGCTCCTCGCGAAGCGCCGCGAGCGCGCTGTCCTCGTCCGCCGTCTCGTAGAGGCTCTTCAGCTCGTGAATGTTGGCGAAGACGACGTCGAGCGTCCCGTCGCGCATCAGCTCGCGGAACTCCGCCCGATAGCGGTCGACGCAGAAGGCGTCCGACAGGGTGCGCGCGACCCGGTTCCCGGCGGCGTGCGCGAGCTCGGCCGCCTTGCGGAAGGCTTCCTTGGCGGCCGGCGGGTCCCACAGGTAGCCCTCGAGATAGACCATCCGGGCGGACCTGACCGCCTCGGGATCGATGTCGTCGGGGCCGAGCGCCTGGCAGGCGCCGAGATACGTGTTCATCGTCCGCTCGCCGTCCGGCGTCACGAGAATGAAGGAGCGCGCGGTGGCGGGACCTTCGCGCGCCGGCGCCGTCTCGAAGGCGACGCCGACCGAGCGCAGATCGTGGGCGAAGAGCCGGCCGAGCTCGTCCTCGCGCACCTTGCCGACGAAGCCGACCTTGGCGCCGAGCGCCGCGGCGCCCACCGCGGTGTTCGCGGCCGAGCCGCCGGACACGACCGAGACAGTCCCCATCGCCGAAAACAGGCTTTCGGCCCGCTCCTCGTCGATGAGCTGCATCGCGCCCTTGTGGAGTCCATGCTCGACGAGGAAGCGCTCGTCCGTTCGGGCGAGCACGTCGACGATCGCGTTGCCGATCGTCAGGAGGTCGAGCGCGGGGGCGGGCATGCGGGTCTCGGTCGTTGCGGGGCCGAGCGCCTTCGCAGGCGCGGCCGGGGAGATCAACCCCGGCGACGCCGGAGCCGGAGGTAGAGCGCGCCGGCGCCGCCCCGGTGCGGCGCGGCCTCCTCGAAGCCGAGGACCTGCTCGCGCAGCGGCGCAAGGGCGAGCCAATGCGGCACGAGCCGTCGCAGGACCCCGCGCTCGGGACCGTTGTCCCCGGCTCGGGCCCCGCCCTTTCCGGTGACCACCTGGACCACGGTCAGGCCCTCGGCCTGCGCGCGCCCGACGAAGCGCAGCAGCGCCGCATGGGCGGCGTCCTGCGTCATCCCGTGGAGGTCGAGCACGGCTTCCACCTGCCGACGTCCGCGCCGCAGGTCGCGGGCGAGCTGGCGCTCGATCCCGGCGAAAGGCCGCGGGCGCTGCGGGAGGACGGGGAGCGGCAGGGCCGACCGATCCGGCGCGGGGTTCAGCGCCTCCTGCGCCGGACGGGGCGGCGGAGCCGACGCCTGCGGGGGAGGCACGGCCGGAGCCCGCCCGGGCAGCGGGACGACGTGGCGGGCGATCTCGGCCCAGAGCCGACGCTCGTCGTCCGTCAGGCGGCGAAAGCGGCGGGGCCCGCCGGTCATGGCGCGGGCGTCGCGCGCGGCCAGAGCACGACGAAGCGGACGGTCTCGCGCACGAGCGCCGCCGCGCGCCCGGCCGCCTCGCCCGAGCCGAGGAAGAGGTCCCCACGCGAAGGCCCTCGGATCGCCGCGCCCGCATCCTGCGCCACGACGAGCCGGGCGAGGTCGACCCGGCTGCCGGCAGGATCGGGCAGCGAGCCGGATAGCCAGATGGGCAGCCCGTAGGGCCAGGCGGACGGATCGACCGCGAGGCTGCGTCCGGCGGTGAGCGGCACGCCTGCCGCGCCGCGCGGGCCCGGCGCGTCGGCGAGCTCGTCCGCGCGGCGAAAGAAGATGAAGGAGCGGTTCGCCGCCATCACGGCCGGCGCCTCGGCGGGATTCGCGCGAAGCCAGGCCCAGACGCGCTCGGCGTCCATCTCGGCCGGCGGAACACCCAGCCGGTCGGCGAGCACTCGGCCGATCGGCGTGTAAGGATGTCCGTTGCGGCCGTCGAAGCCCACCCGCACGGCCGTCCCGTCCGGCAGCCGGAGCCGCGCCGATCCCTGGACGTGGACCATGAAGGCCGCGACCGCATCCCGGAGATAGGCGATCGGGCGCGCCGCCTCGCCGAGCGCGCCCGCCTCGATCGCGGCCCGGTCGGGTGCCGGATCCGGCAGGCGGGCCGGACGGGCGAAGAGCGGGGCCGGAAAGTCCGGTCCCGGCGTGAGCGAGGCCTCGAGCTCCGGCTCGAAATACGCCGTCAGGAAGGCGTCTCCCGGCAGCGCCCGGGGCTCGAACCAGCTCTCGAAGAAGGAGCGCGCCTCGGCCGGAGAGGAGGGCGCGGCGGCGCAGGCGGGGGCGACGAGCTCCGGTCCCGGAAGCTTGCCGTCCGCGAGGGCCCGGCACGTCCGGCGTAAGGCCGCGAGCGCCGCCCCGTGATCATCGGCCGCCCAGCCCGGGAGCGTCGAAAAGGCGATCGGATCGCCGGGCGGCGAGCTCGGCTCGGGAAGGGCCCGCGATGGGCTCGGCAAAGCCGCGCCGGCGGCGAACAGGATCGCCGCGACGCGCCTTCGCACCCCTACTGGCCCGCTTCAGTCGCGACGAGCTGCCAGTTCGGGTCGCGCGTCCCGAGGGTGCGGGCGAAGGTCCACACGTCCGTGACGTCCACCACCGTGTCCGGGCTGCCGTCGACGACGGCGCCCGCGGCGTTGCGGGTCGCCGTGATGAGCTTCGACAGGAACCGGACCGTGATCTGGGCGACGCGGTTGCGCACCTCGACGCCCGTCATCTCGGCCTTGTCGATCGACACGAAGGTGGTCTCAACCTTCTCGCCGCGACGGTCGCGCTCGACGAGGGCGCGCTCGAACCCCTCATAGACGTCGCGCGAGAGGAGCGTCTTCAGCGTCTGCCGGTCGCCCTGAGCGAAAGCCGTG
>JAFAPJ010000090.1 GCA_019247255.1 Methylobacteriaceae bacterium
GCGCGATTCCTTTCTCCTGTCGCTGGCCACGATGTCGGCCGCGACGGTCGCTATGGGCTGCCTGCCGACCTACGCGCAGGCCGGCGCCGCCGCGACGGTCGCGTTCGTGGCCCTGCGCTGCGTGCAGGGCTTCTGCCTCGGGGGCGAATTGCCGGGCGCGATCACCTACGCGGTCGAGGTCGTGCCCGAGCGCCGGGCGACGCTCGCCTGCGGCATCGTCTTCGGCTGCGTGTCGTCCGGCGTGCTCCTCGCGACGGGCGTCTCGAGCCTCGTCCACTGGCTTCTCCCGCCGGACGCGGTCGAGGCCTATGGCTGGCGCCTCGGCTTCCTGATCGGCGGCCTCCTCGGGATCGTGAGCTGGGGCCTGCGCCGCTCCATGGAGGAGAGTCCGGCCTTTCTGCGCATGCGCCAGCGCCGGCAGCTCGCCGGGCTGGACGGGCGGGGGCCGCTCGCCGAGCTCTTCGCGCGCCATCGCGGCCGCATCCTCGTCGGGGTCGGGGCGACCTGCGTGGTGGCGGCCTTCAACGGGCTCCTGTTCGCCCATATGCCGGCCTATCTCGCCCGCACGCTGGGCTACGGGGGCCGGGAGATCGCGACCGCGCTCAACGTCGCGAGCGCCGCGACCGCGGTCGCGCTCGTCGTCGCGACCTGGATCGCCGACATCGTCCCGCGCCGCGCCGTGTACGGGCTCGGCTGCCTCGTGATCGCGGCCGGCGCGCTGCCCGCCTACGGCGCGCTCGTCGGCAAGGACCTGCCGCTGCCGACGCTGTTCCTGCTCATCGGGCTCGCCGCGATGTTCACCCACGGAACCTTCGCGGCGATCCTCGCCGACCTGTTCCCGACCGAGGTGCGGTTCAGCGGCGTCGCGTTCTCGATGAACATCAGCTCGGTCATCTTCTCCGGGCTCGGGCCGCTCGCCGCCACCTGGCTCATCGCGACGACCGGGCGGCCGGACGCCCCCGCCTACCTCGTCATCGGCTCGGCGCTGATCGCGCTGGCCTCGCTCGTGCTCGGCCGTCGGATCGGCGGGGAGATCGGGCCCGAGCGCGCGCCCGATGCGCGACCCGCCGAGGGCATTGCCCCGGCGTGAGCGATCCGCGTAAGGCGCTCCCGATCTGGAGAGCATCGCCCGATGAAAACGCGCGCGGCAGTCGCTTGGGAATCCGGCAAGCCCCTCAGCGTCGAGACCGTCGACCTCGAAGGCCCGAAGGCCGGGGAGGTGCTGGTCGAGGTCATGGCGACGGGCGTCTGCCACACGGACGCCTACACGCTCTCGGGCCTCGACAGCGAGGGCAAGTTCCCGGCGATCCTCGGGCACGAGGGCGCGGGGATCGTCCGCGAGGTCGGTGCGGGCGTGACCAGCGTGAAGCCCGGCGACCACGTCATCCCGCTCTACACGCCCGAATGCCGCGCCTGTAAGTCCTGCCTGTCGCGGCGCACGAACCTCTGCACCGCCATCCGGGCGACGCAGGGCCAGGGCCTGATGCCGGACGGCACGAGCCGCTTCCGCTGCGAGCCCGTGCGGAGCGGGTCGAACACCGTCTTCCATTACATGGGCTGCTCGACCTTCTCGAACTTCACGGTCCTGCCCGAGATCGCGGTCGCGAAGGTCCGCGAGGACGCGCCCTTCGACAAGATCTGCTACATCGGCTGCGGGGTGACGACCGGCATCGGCGCGGTGATCTATACCGCCAAGGTCTGGCCCGGCGCGAATGTCGCGGTGTTCGGGCTTGGCGGGATCGGCCTCAACGTGATCCAGGGCGCCCGCATGGTGGGAGCGGACCGGATCATCGGGATCGACATCAACCCGGACAAGCGCGCCATCGCCGAGAAGTTCGGGATGACGGATTTCGTGAACCCGAACGAGGTCGGGCACGACAAGGTCGTGCAGGCCGTGATCGACCTCTCGGGCGGCGGAGCGGATTTCTCCTTCGACGCCACGGGCAACACGACCGTGATGCGCCAGGCCCTCGAATGCTGCCACCGCGGCTGGGGCGAATCGATCATCATCGGGGTCGCGGAAGCCGGTCGCGAGATCGCGACCCGGCCCTTCCAGCTCGTCACCGGACGGGTCTGGAAAGGCACGGCCTTCGGAGGCGCCAGGGGCCGCACGGACGTCCCGAAGATCGTCGACTGGTACATGGAGGGGAAGATCAACATCGACGACCTGATCACCCACACCATGCCGCTCGATGAGATCAACACGGCCTTCGACCTCATGCACGAGGGCCGGTCGATCCGCAGCGTCGTGGTCTACTGAACGGGGCCGAACGCGGCTCCTTCCGCCCGGTACCAGGCGACGAAGCGGGCGATCCCGTCCTCGAGCGAGACGGCCGGCTTCGCGCCGACGAGCCGTTCAAGGTCGCCCGTGTCGGCCCGGGTCTCCTCGACGTCGCCGGGCGGCAGCGCCGTCGGGTGCCGGATCGCCTTTTGACCGAGCTCCGTCTCGATGAGGCCGATCAGCCGGTCGAGGCTTTCCGGCCGATTCCCACCGATATTGTAGACGCGCCAGGGGGCGGCGCTCGTCGCCGGGTCGGCCGCGAGCCGGTCCCAGCTCGGATCGGCGGCCGGCGGTCGCCTGGCCGCGCCGACGAGAGCTTCGACGATGTCGTCGACATAGGTGAAGTCGCGCCGCACCTGACCGCCGGCCGCGACCTCGATCGGCAGCCCTCGGGCGATGCGGTCCGTGAAGCGGTAGACCGCCATGTCGGGCCGGCCCCACGGCCCGTAGACGGTGAAGAACCTCAGCCCCGTCGTCGGCAGGCCGAAGAGATGCGCATAGCTGTGCGCCATGAGCTCGTTCGCGCGCTTCGTCGCCGCGTAGAGGCTGACCGGGTGGTCGACCCCGTGATGCTCGGAGAAAGGCAGGCGGGCGTTCGCCCCGTAGACGGAGCTCGACGAGGCGTAGACGAGGTGGCGCGCCGCGACGGCCCGGCAGGCTTCGAGCAGGTGTACGAAGCCGACGAGATTGGCCTGGACGTAGGGTTCGGGGCGCGTCAGCGCGAGGCGGACGCCCGGCTGCGCCGCGAGATGGATCACGAGCTCCGGCCGGCAGGTCTCGAAGAGCCGCCGCGTCGCGGCGGCGTCCGCGAGATCGTGGAGGACGCTCGTGAAGCCCGGCCGAGCCTCGAGCCGGGCGAGGCGGGCCCGCTTCAGCGCCGGATCGTAATAGTCGCTGACGCAATCGACCCCGACGACCTCCGCCCCGTCCGCCAGGTATCGGCTCGCGACATGGTAGCCGATGAAGCCGGCGGCTCCGGTCACCAGGACGGGGCTCATCGGGCAGGCAGGTCTCCGGCGCGGCGCTCGGCCGACGCCGAGGTCTATTGAGGCGCGCCGGGACGGACAAGCGGGCCGCGTCCTCTGCTATCCTGCCTCGATGCCTGACGAGGACCAAACACACGGGCCGGCGCCCCGCACGCCTGCGATCTGGCGCGTGGCGGGCGCGAACGGCGTCGGCAAGACGAGCTACGCGCTGCGCTCGATCCGGGCGCTGTCCGGATCGATCCGCTTCCTCAACCTCGACGAGATCGCGCGGGGCCTGTCGCCTCTCGATCCCGAGGCGGAGCGTGTGGAGGCGGCCCGGGTCGCCTTGGCCCGCTTCGAGGCGCTCGTCGCCGGCAACGGTCGCGGCGGCGATTTCACGCTCGAGACGACGCTGGCGGGCCGGACCTACCTGCGGCGTCTCGCCGACGCGAAGCGCCGGGGCTGGCGCGTGCACCTTCTCTATTTCGCGGTCGCCAGCCCGGAGATCGCGCTCGAGCGCATCGCGCGCCGCGTCGCCGAAGGCGGCCATGCCATCCCGGAGGCGGAGGCGCGGCGGCGCTTCGCCCGTTCGCTCCGCAACCTCCCGGGTTACATCGCGCTCGCAGACCTCTGGCGCGTCCTCGACCACAACGGGCCCCGTCCGGTCACCGCGGCGGAGGGCCGGGCGGGCTGCATCGCTTTTTCGGGCGAGCGGGCCGGCCTGCCGGCGGAGCTTGCCGCCTCCCTGGCGCGCCTGCCCGCCTGCGGTTGAGGGGCTACTCGGCCAGGCTTTCCACGACGAGGTTAGCGTTCGTGTAGACGCAGATCTCGGCCGCGATCGCGAGGCCGCGCCGGACGATCGCCTCCGCGTCGAGCTCCGAATGCTCGATCAGCGCGCGGGCCGCCGCGAGCGCGAAGTTGCCTCCCGAGCCGATCGCCATCACGGCGCCCTGCGGCAGGGCCTCGGGCTCGAGCACGTCGCCGGAGCCCGACAGCATGAGGCTGACCTCGCGGTCGGCCACCAGCATCATGGCTTCGAGCCGCCGCAGGTAGCGGTCGGTCCGCCAATCCTTGGTCAGCTCGACGCAGGCGCGCGTGAGCTGCCCCGGATATTGCTCGAGCTTCGCCTCGAGCCGCTCGAACAGCGTGAAGGCGTCGGCCGTTGCGCCCGCGAAGCCGCCGAGCGCCGCGCCCTTCGCGAGCCGGCGCACCTTGCGGGCGTTCCCCTTCACGATCGTCTGGCCGAGGCTCACCTGGCCGTCGCCGCCGATCACGACGCGGCCGCCCTTGCGAACCATGAGGATCGTGGTCGCATGCATGCGGGGCGGATCGTCGGGACGGGACAAGCTGAGAACACTCCGGGAGACCTTCCCCCCACTTAGGGGCGGCCGCGGGCGAGCGGAAGGCGCGGCGTCCTGGCCAGGGCGTCGCGTGCTTGTTATGGACCGGCATCCCGCTTGCACCTCCGCGAGACGATGAGGACCCCATGCGATCCGGACGCGTGACCCGCCGGACGAGCGAAACGGACGTGTCCGTGTCGCTCGCGCTCGACGGAACCGGCGCCGCGACGGTCTCGACCGGACTCGGCTTTCTCGACCACATGCTGGAGCTGTTCGCGCGCCACGCGCTGTTCGACCTCGAGCTGACGGTTCGGGGCCATCTCCATGTCGACGGCCACCACACGACGGAGGATGCCGGGATCGCGCTCGGCCAGGCCTTCGCCCAGGCGCTCGGGGACAAGGCCGGCATCGCGCGCTACGCGAGCCTCGACCTGCCGATGGACGAGACCCTGACCCGCGTCGCGGTCGACGTCTCGGGCCGCCCGTTTCTCGTTTTCCGCACCACGTTCCCGACCGAGCGGATCGGCGGCTTCGACACCGAGCTCGTGCGCGAGTTCTTCCAGGCCTTCGCGACCCATGCCGGGATCACGGTGCATGTCGAGACGCTCTACGGGGCGAACTCGCACCATATCGCCGAGAGCTGCTACAAGGGGTTGTCGCGCGCCCTGCGCCGGGCCGTCGCGCTCGATCCGGCCGAAGGCGGCCGCGTACCCTCGACGAAAGGCGCCCTGTGAGGCGACCGGACCAATGACCGCGACCTACACGCTTCACGCCCCGCCGGACCTCGCCCGCGGCGACCCGGACGGCTTCGACCGCGTGCGGCTCGTCCGCGACGGGTTCAGCTTCTGGGCCTTCGCGATGCCCTCGCTGTGGTTCTTCGCGCACCGTCACTGGCTCGCGGGACTGGCCGCCCTCGTGCTCGTCGCGGCGCTGCCGCCGATCTTCTTGGCGCTCGGCGCCAGCCCGGGCTCGGTCGTGGCGGCCGAGCTGCTCGTCCACCTCCTGTTCGGCCTTGAGGCCTCCTCCATCCGCCGCTTCACCTACGAGCGCCGCGGCATGCCGGCCGAAGCGGTGGTCAGCGGCGCCGACGAGGCCGAGGCCGAGCGCAAGGCCGCGGCGCTCTGGCTCGGCGACGGCGAGGAGCGCGCGGCGCCGCCCATCCCTGCCTTCGGCGTCGCGGCCGCGCGGCCGACGCCCTGGTCGCGCTCGGGCGAGCCCGAGGTGCTCGGCCTGTTTCCGCGGCGGGAGGGGCGCCCGTGACGGTCGCGATCGTCGATTACGGCTCGGGCAACCTCCACTCGGCCGCCAAGGCTTTCGAGCGCGCGGCGCGGGAGGCCGGCTCGGACGAGGTGATCGCGGTCACGTCCGATCCGGACGCCGTACGGCGGGCGGACCGGATCGTGCTGCCGGGCGTCGGCGCCTTCGCGGATTGCCGGGCCGGTCTCGACGCGGTGCCCGGCATGGTCGAGGCCGTCACGGAGGGCGTGATCGCGGGCGGTCGGCCGTTTCTCGGGATCTGCGTCGGCATGCAGCTCATGGCGAGCCGCGGGCTCGAGCACGTCGTGACGGAGGGCCTCGGCTGGATCCCGGGGGACGTTGCGGTCGTCCGGCCGGACGATCCGGCGCTCAAGATCCCCCACATGGGCTGGAACACCCTGCAGCCGCAGCGCGAGCACCCGCTTCTCGCCGGCATCCCGCTCGGCGACGATGGCGTCCACGCCTATTTCGTGCACTCATACGCGCTTCGCCCGG
>JAFAPJ010000174.1 GCA_019247255.1 Methylobacteriaceae bacterium
CGGCGACGCGACCTGGGGCGCGTTCGATCCCGGCCGCGCCCGGCGCGGCGCCGTCAATGTCGGGGAGATCGAGGCCGAATGGGCCCCGGCCGGACCGACCCTCGCCTTCGCGCTCGCCGAAGCCGGGCCGGTCCCGGTGGCGCAGGGCGACGAGGCCGATTGCAAGGTTTGGCTCGCGCGGCTCGGACCCTATCTCGTGGTCGCGGACAACCTGCGTTGCGGCGGCGCCAACGTCTCGTTCCGCGGCGTCTACCGCCGCGGGCGCTGACCGGGCCCGGACGGGCGGCGAGCCGCCCTCCCCAGCGAACATCAGAAGCGCAGGATCGCCGAGCTCTGGATGCGGCTCGATTCGCCTGACAGACCGTTCTGGTTCGTCCGGCGCCCGTAAAGGCCCTCGATGCCGACGTCGAACTGGGCGAAGGGCGACCAGATGAGGTTTGCGACGCCGTAATGCGTTTCGCGCAGCGCGGTGCCGGTGACGAAGGATGGATTGTTTACCGAGACGTAGCTGTAGCCGACGGTGGAGCGGAGGTTCGGCAGCCAGTAATGCTGGTAGCCGCCGTAGAGCCCGAGCGCCTCGATGGCCACCGCGCGGCCGAGCGCCGGGCTGAACGCGTAATCGGCGCTGCCGATGCCGACGTCCTGGATGTAGCGGCCGATCCCTTCCCCGTAATTCACCTGGAAGCGGACGTTGTCCTTGTCGCCGAGGAGCGGCGTGTTGATCACGCCGCTCACGTTGGCGCCGTAGCCGAAACGGGCGCCGAAGGGCGTGGCGGAGGCTGCGACGGCCGGGATGGGCGTGCGGCCCGAGGTGTTGCGCAGCACGGTCGCGGCTTGCAGGTGACCCCAGCCGGCCTCGTAGCGCGCTTGGACTACGAAATCCGGGACATTCGTGTCCTGCGCCGACAAGACCGTGTTCGTGGCCGCGTTCAGGAGCCGGCTTTCCGAGTTCTCGATGGAACCGGCGAGGCTGAACCCGGTCAGCTCGCCGTCGAACTTGTGGGTGTAGCGGATCTGACCCTGGCGGATGAACGAGTAGCCGTTGGTGCTCTGGAAATCCAAGGTGTTGAGCGACGCCGAGGGGTCCTCGAAGGCCGACCACCATTGCCCGGCGAGGAAGGGCCCGACCTCGATCAGCGCGTGGCGCAGGCGGAAGCTGTCCGAATTCGACTCGATCTGGTTGCCGACAGCGCCGAAGAAGTCGCCTTCGATGAAGGCGCGGGCCGGTCCAAACTCGGTCGGGCCCGCGACCTCGATGTTGAACCGGCTCTCGCGCGCGTGGATGCGGTTGCGTGCATCCGTGCCGCGCGGCGGCCTGACGCCCGGGGCCGGCGAGGTCAGGATGTTGTTGGTGATGAACAGGTCCTCGGCGCCCGAGGTCTGCCCCGTGAGGCGGGTGATGTAGTCGAGCTTCGCGTAGCCGTGGATCGAGAGATCGAATTCGCTGCCCGGGATGCGCCAGGATCCGGGCTTGCGGCCCTTGTGGATGAAATCCTCCGGATCGAAGAGCGAGCGCGGCTCGCCATCCTTGCCGGCGACGACCGTGCGGGCCGAGCGGACCTGCTTCACATCCTCCGAGACGCGCTTCTGCTCGGTCACGACGCGGGACTGCCCGCGCTTGAGCGAATCGACCTCCTGCCGGAGCGACCTGATCTCAGCCGCCTGCGCGCGAACGAGGTCCGCAAGCTCGTCGGTTGACACCGCCGAGGCCTTTTGCGACCCGATCGAGACCGTAAAAACCGACAAAAAAGCGATCTTTGCGCAATTTTGCGCAGATTTCATGGCCGCCCCCTCTCAACATCGGCGACCTTGCTCTTGAAACGGCGGCCGCTCGACTAGCTCTCTCCAGCTTAATGTAAGTCAAAACTCCGCTGACAACTCGGGCGCGCAGGGTTCACAGCTGTTTGACGGCGATTGTTGCAAATCTGTGACGCCTCGGATCCCGTCGGTGTCAGGCGCTCGCGACCGCGGGACGAGGGTTTGTCCGTGCGGGCTGCTTCCCACCGCGCAGTCATGCTAGCCGGCGGCTTTGGTCCGAGGCATGATGGCGACCGCGGCCGAACGGGATCGCGGGACGGAGCAAGATGCAGGACACGCAACACGTCGCCAGGCGCGCCGCCTGGCTCATGGCGCTTCTCGTCTCGGCGAACCTGGCTGCTTGGCTGTGGGCCTACGGGCTGTTCTCGCTCGAGGCGACGCTGCTCTCGACGGCGCTCCTCGCGTATCTCCTCGGGCTCAGGCACGCGGTCGATCCGGACCACATTGCAGCGATCGACAACGTTACCCGCAAGTTGATGGAGGACGGGCAGCGGCCGACGACCGTCGGGTTCTGGTTCGCGCTCGGCCACGTGACCACGGTGGTGGCGGCGTCGGGCGCGGTCGCGCTCGCGGTCACCAGCGTCTCGGCGTCGGACGAGCTGAAGGAGCTCGGCGGCCTTCTCGGAACCGGGATCTCGGCCGGCTTCCTCCTGGTGATCGGGATCGTGAACCTCGTCGTGCTGGTCGGCATCTGGCGCAGCTTCCGGCAGGTCCGGCGCACGGGCCGCTACGTCGAGGCCGACCTCGACATGCTGCTCGCCGGCCGCGGCTTTCTCGCGCGGCTGCTGCGGCCGCTGTTCCGCCTCGTGACGAAGCCCTGGCACATGCTCCCGCTCGGCTTCCTGTTCGCGCTCGGCTTCGACACCGCGACCGAGATCAGCCTCTTCGGGCTCGCGGCCGCCGAGGCGTCGAAAGGCGCCTCGTTCTGGGCCGTGATGGTCTTCCCCGTCCTGTTCGCGGCCGGCATGGCGCTCGTCGACACGGCCGACGGCATCCTCATGCTCGGCGCCTACGGCTGGGCCAGCGTGCGGCCCGCCCGCAAGCTCGTCTATAACCTCGCAATCACGACCGCCTCCGTCCTCATCGCGCTCGGCATCGGGCTCGTGGAGGCACTGAACCTCCTGGCGACCAAGCTGTCGCTCGAGGGCGCGATCTGGAGCTGGGCCGCGTCGGCCAACGACCATCTCGGCGTGATGGGCTTCGCGGCGATCGGCCTGTTCGCGGCAGCCTGGTTGGCGTCCTGGCTCGCGGACCGTGCGGGGCTCGCGGACGCCGCTCCCGCGACGCTGGAGCCGCGCTGAGCGGTCCCCGGCCCGCTCGGATCGTCAGTCGACGAGAGCGACCGCACCCGCGATCGCCAGAGACCGGCTCGGCATGACCTCTCTTTCGCTCGACGCCATGGGTTAGGCGAGCACCACCGGGCTCGTCCACGCGGGCTGGTGGCCGTCCCGAGCGCGGCGGCGCCCGCCGGCTGGCGGATCCGGGCCGCGCATGCGAAAGGGGCGGCCCGAAACGCGAACGTACGCCATCCCATGCTCGACCGTCTCGACCGCCTCGCGCCCTACGGGCTCGCGCTCCTGCGCATCGTGGCGGGTCTCATCTTCGTGCCCCACGGCCTGCAGAAGCTCTTCGGTTTCCCGGCCCCGCCTCCGAACGGGCTGCCGGCCGCCTTCACGCTGCTCTGGTTCGGCGCGGTGCTCGAGCTCGTGGGAGGCACGCTCGTCGCGCTCGGCCTATTCACGCGGCCGGTCGCCTTCATCCTCTCGGGCGAGATGGCCGTCGCTTATTGGATGTTCCACGCGCCTCGGAACCTCTACCCGACGCTGAACGGCGGCGACGCCGCGATCCTGTACTGCTTCGTGTTCCTGCTCCTCGCCTGCGCGGGGCCGGGAGCCTGGAGCCTCGACGGGGCGCGGCGGTCGACGCGCGCGAGCTTCGCGTGAGCGCCGGGACGGAAGGAGGCGCCGGATGACGAAGCTTCGCATCGCGCTCATCGGCTGGGGCGCCATCAACCAGCGCGTCGCGGCGCTCATCGCCGAGCGCAGCCCCGCGGCCGAGATCGTCGCGGTCGCGGTCTCCGACCGGCCGGGCGCACGTCACGACGTTCCACGCGGGGCAGGCCTCATCCGCTTCCTCGGCGACCTCGACCGGGCGCAGCCGGATCTCGTGGTCGAGGCCGCGGGACGCGACGCGGCCGCCGCCTGGGTGCCGCGCGCGCTCGCCTGCGCCCGGGGCGTGATCCTCGCCTCGGCGAGCGCGCTCGTCGAGGACGAGCTCCTGGCGACCTTCGTCCGCATCGCGGAGGAGCACGAGAGCCAGCTCGTGGTGCCGGCCGGCGCCGTCGGAGGCATCGACGCCCTGAAGGCCGCGGGCCTCGGCGGGCTCGAGCGGGTGCACCATGCGGTCGTGAAGCCGCCTCGCGCCTGGTTCGGCACGGAGGCGGAGAGCCTCGTCGATCTCAGGGCGCTCACCGGGCGGGAGACCTTCTTCGAGGGCACGGCCCGCGAGGCCGCCCGGCGCTTCCCTCAGAACGCCAACGCGACCGTCGTGACGGCGCTGGCCGGGCTCGGGCTGGACGGGACGGAGGTCGCGCTGGTCGCCGACCCGTCTGCCGAGACGAACGGGCACGAGATCACGGCCGAGGGCGCCTTCGGCCGCATGCGGATCACGCTCGAGAACAAGCCGCTCGCCGGAAACCCGAAATCCTCCGAGCTCACCGCGCTCAGCATCCTGCGCCTCATCGAGAACGCCGCGAGCCCGTTCGTCGTTTGACCGGGTCGGGCAGCGGAGATGTCGACGAGCCGAAGGCGTAACCCCGCTCGGCCGCGGCCTCGTCCCGTCGGCGAGCTGACTTTGCCCAGGTGTCTCTGACAGACAGTCCCGTTAAAGCCTGACCTGCAAGGGGCGAAACGACCTTCGCCCGGGGTTTGGAGGCGCATCGCGAGGATGGTCGCAACTCGGGACGCCGGGGCTGTCCGGCCTCCAGAGGCCGGCGACGATGGTGCCCGACGGGTTGCGCTGCCCGCTCAGCTCCAGGTTCAGGGCGAAGCACGGGGCCGCCTGCGCCGCGCAGGTCAGGACGGTGAGCAGGACGCAGGTCAGCTAGGACCGAGGGCAGAACGGGACGCATCAAGTGTCCAGGGCTCGATCGGTGGCAGGTGCGGGTGTCGAGGGCGCCCGGTGGGACCGGCTCAGGGCGCGGCGACGAGGCGCCCGTCCTCGAGGTGCACGATGCGGTCGGCCGAATCGAGGATGCGGTTGTCGTGGGTGACGAGGAGGGTCGTGGTCCCGCGCTCGTCCGCCAGCCGGCGCAGCAGGTCGATCACGACCCGGCCGGATTCCTTGTCGAGCGCGGCCGTCGGCTCGTCGGCGAATACCACCTCGGGATTGCCGACGAGCGCGCGCGCGATGGCGACGCGCTGCTTCTGCCCGCCCGACAGGTTCTGCGGCAGGTAGTCGAGCCGGTCCTCCAGGCCGAGGATGCCGAGCATATGGGCGCAGTGCCGGCGCCATTCGGCGAGGGCCTCCGGCCCGTGCACCTCAAGCCCCATCCGCACATTGCGGATGGCGGTCAAGCTCTTGTGAAGGTTGTGGGCCTGGAAGATGAAGCCGAGCCGGCGGCGCATCGCGACCAGGGTCGCCTCGTCCGCCCCTACCAGCT
The DNA here is from genome assembly GCA_019247255.1 of Methylobacteriaceae bacterium. Taxonomy (GTDB): domain Bacteria; phylum Pseudomonadota; class Alphaproteobacteria; order Rhizobiales; family Beijerinckiaceae; genus Enterovirga. The sequence goes on from JAFAPJ010000174.1 coordinate 5,480, forward strand.
CCTGCCCGAGAAGCCGCACGCTGCCCGCCTGGGCGGCCCGCAGGCACCCGATCACGGTCAGCAGCGTCGTCTTTCCGGAGCCGGACGGGCCGGTCATGATGATGAGCTCGCCCCGCCCGATGGTGAGGTCGATCCCGTGCAGGGCCTGCTTGCGGGCCTCGCCCTCGCCGAAGAAGTAGTCGGCGCCCTCCACCACGATGGCCGGCTCCCGGCGGGCGACCTCGGAGCGCGCCTGGGTGCGACGGGCGTCGAGGTCGGAGAGGGTGGAGGCAGCGGAGGAGAAGGCGAGGACGTCGTCCATGGCCGGCGCTCTCAGAACAGGTCGGCCGGGTCGGCCTTGGCGAGGCGGCGGGTCGCGATGGCGCCGGAGGCCGTACACATCGCGATCGTGAGGCCGAGCACCATGGCGGCCCGGCCCACCGTCATCGTGACGGGAAGGCCGGTGCCGGCCGCAGCGATCTGATAGAGGACGAGCGCCACGATGATGCCCGGAAGGAAGCCGAGCCCCGCCAGCACGAGCGCCTCCTCGAACACGACGCCGAGGAAGAAGCGCTGCGGGTAGCCCATCGCCTTCAAGGTCGCGTATTCGGCGAGGTGGTCCTGCACGTCCGTTGTGAGCACCTGGTAGACGATCACGATGCCCACGATGACGCCGATGACGACCCCGAACGAGAACACGAATCCGATGGGCCGCTGCTTCGACTGGTAGGCGAGCTCGAGCTCGACCACCTGGTCGCGGGTGAGGGCGCGCGTGTCGGAGGACGGCAGAACCGCGCTGAGACGTTCGACGACCGCCTTGGGATCCTGGCCCGGCTCCACCTTGATGAAGACCATGCTCGGAGTGCCGCCGGCCCGGGTGGGGAAGAAGCGCAGGAAGGTCTGGTCGGACACGACGAGCGTGCCGTCCGTCGTGAAGGAGGCGCCCTGCGCGAACAGGCCCTCGATGGAGAAGCGGCGGCCGAGCGCCTCGAAGTCGGCGGGCTGGCCCCTGTCCACCTGCTCGACGAGCGCCTTGTAGTTGCCGCGCGCCTTGCGGTCGAACAGGGCCGCGCCCGGAATCTTCAGGGCAGCCATCTGCCGGGCGAGGTCGAGATCGGAGAAGACGGGGCTCTCGGGGTCGGCGCCGTACACCCGCACGCGGGTCTTCACGTCCGTCCCGGGGTCGATCCAGGACAGCTCGGCGAGGTAGACGGGCGTCGCGCTCGCCACGCCCTCGACCGCGAGAGCCTGGTAGAGACGTCGGCGCGGCAAGGTCCCGACCTCGTCCAGGTGGTCGGCAGTGGCGGATTGGAGCACGATATCGGCGTTCCAGCCGCGATGGCTCAGCACGCTCGTCTCCGACAGGGCGCCCATGAAGCCGAGCTGCATGAGAATCAGGATATCGGCGAAGGCGACGCCGGCGAGCGCGGCCGCCAGCCGGGCGCGGTTGTGCGTGAGCTGGAGCCAGCCGAGCGGCGTCCGGGCTCGCAGGAAGGACGGGATCCGGTCCCGCCAGCTGCGCCGAAGTGGCGGGGCGCTGGCGGGCGCGGCCGCGCCCGGGACCGTCGTGGTCGCGGCGCTCACGGCTGAACCCTCACGCGGACCTGCAGCCCGGTCAGGCCGGCCGCACGGGTGGAGGATGCCGGGTCCAGCCGGATCCAGGCCTCCACGATGCGGGCGTCGGTGTTGGCGGCCGGCGTCGCGTCGACGATCGCCTGCCGCTGCACCTGGAGCCCGACTCGATCGACGGCGCCCGTGAGGGGCGTGGCGAGCGGCTGGGCCGTGACGGTCGCGATGCGCCCGACCGCGAGCCGGCCGACATCGCTCTCGTAGATCTCGACGCGCACCATCATGGTGTCGGTCGCCCCCATGTCGAGCAGGCTGCCCGACCCGATCCGCTCGCCCGGTCGGACATGGACCTTCAGGATCTGGCCGCCGGCGGGCGCCGTGACGGATGTCTGGACGAGGTCGGCCTCCGCCTTCGCGACGGCGGCCTCCGCCGAGGCGAGCTCATGGGCGGCGAGGAGGATGTCGGGCTGCGACTCGAGGGGACCCGCGTAGCGGCTCTGCGCGGCCTCGGCCTCCGTCAGGCGCTCCGTCGCCTGTCGGAAGGCGAGCGTGCGCTGGTCGAGCGTGGCGGCGGGCGTCACGCCGCGCTCGAAGAGCGCTTTGGACCGGTCGAGTTCGGAGCGCGCGATGTCGAGCTCGGCCCGGGAGCGGGAGACGGCGGCCTGGCGCTGGGCGCGTTCCGTGTCGACCACGAGGCGCGTGCGCTCCAGAGCCGCGCGCCGCTGGGCGACATCCGCGCGGATCTGGGTCAGGGCGGCCTTGAGCCGCGTCTCGTTGTCGAGCGTCGCGAGCCGGGCGCCCGCCTCCACGGTGTCGCCTTCCTGCACGAGAAGGCGCTCAACCCGGGCGTCCCCGACGCCGCTCGGCGCCGCCACGCGGATCACCTCGCCGGCAGGCTCGATCCGGCCGAGGCCGACGACCGGCAGCGTCTCTGGCGAGATGGCAGGCGCCGGGCGGGGTGCCCGGGCGGCGAGGCGATCGGCGAGCAGGCCGCCGCGGAACCCGAGGCGCTCCAACGCCGCGAGCGCCGCGTCCGGCTTGAACCAGGCGACGGCGCTCCCGAGTCCCGCCAGGCCGAGCGCGATCGCGAGGAGCGCGACGAGTCCGTGCCGGAGCGGACGGCGCGGTCGAGGCTGGGCGGATGGAGGACTCGATCTCCGCTCGGGTTTGGAGACGATCTCCGGAAGGGGAAGCGCGGTTTCCGGACGGATCGCGCTCCGGGCCTGCATCTGTCGCGCAGAGGCTGTCACGATACCGCTCCGCTCGGCTAATAACCAGCCGGTCAGTCATTAATGAGCAGATATATGAACCGTTCCTTCCGTCAAGCGGGCCGTGCGACAGCTTTACGATCTCGTGACGAGGAGCATGAGCGAACGAACGAGACCCCGCGGGGGCGCAAGGGAGCGTCGCCTCAGTTTCGGCCTGAGGTCTCGCGCGTTGAGGCGGTGCTGGTCCATCCGGCACGCGCGATGGCGAGCGCGTGGGGTGATCAAACCCCGAGCTGCGCCGGGTGTTGCAGCCCGAGCTTTTGGCTAAAATCGCGTTCTGTTATCACCGGGTTCTCGATGAAGAGACGTAATTACCAGTGCAACCACCGGCGTTGTCGCCAAATTTATCTCGGGCAGACAAAAATATGCTAGCATTCGACATCGTCGTCGAATCCCTAGGTTTCGCGATTTTGAACTAAAACTTGAGTCTCCGACCCGGGCCACGCAGTCCGTACGTCAACACCACGCCATCCCTAATAGCAGCAGCAACATTAACTGTCGCAGATATCACATCAACCCCGTCAAGCATTGTAATGCTCCTTGGAATCTCCTCACTATCCGGCGATTTCGACGTACCAAATACGCTGTCATTTCCAATAAGATAACACTTCCTATCAACATCGAGGAATAAAGTATAGAAAGTAGACGTCGATATCTGCTCTATTTTTGCCGTGAAATCGATGATTGCAGGTTGGCAATCGCTTTTACAGACCTCCTTACGAATGCCCCATCGCCATACTTTCCCGTCTTCTGCCAGGGCATACGTAGCGAGATCAGCCGAAACCGAGCGGATTTTTGGTAGGCTGGTCAATCGAGTAGCCGAAAAGCCGCGCTCGCCACTATAAAGTTCGCCTGAGCCCCTTGCCAATTGGTAGCTCTTGCCTCCCCAGGTCCAAACAACGCCCGCCTCATCGATCGCCATGGCATGGAAAGCGCCCAGGTAAACCTTCTTGATGCGAACGGGGAGCGGGACACGGACAAATTTTATATATGTTCTTTTCTGTGAACCGACGTCATCAATGCGTCCAGAGATTTGCCCCTCGCTGTCGTCTCCAAGGCCAAATACATTACCGTACTGATCGACAATCAGTCGTACCGTGCCACCTGTCTTTGGATTGTCAACGGACGCGGCATGGACAGCAGCAATGCCACCGATTGACCGTGACTCGACGCGGCAAACGGGAACCTCTTCGTTCGAACATACGCTGTCCCAGGTGCTAACTTCTCCGTTCTGCCCAAGGGCGATACCGTTCTGCCCGCCAGAGATGAATACAATTTTACTTTTTGGAAAAAGTGTAATCGGTTTTTCGCGAATTGTAGGCTTCTCAAAGACGCTCAAGCTGCCGTCGCTTCGGAGGACAGCCTCTGCAGCCCGGCCGATAGCTTTTGCAGCGCTGACATCATCGCTTGAATCGCAGGGAGAAATAGTAACTATCATGAATAGCAGATAAGCGATAAAGCTGTAAATTGGCGACCGACAATAAATAGGCGATCTGTCTCCTGTTTGCTTTGCTTTGAATGGGTTGAAGCAGATTTGCACGCTCGGCAAATGCTCTTGCGATGCATGATGGTACGGTGCAGCTGACGCCGTTTTGGGGGCAGGATCTCGACTCGATCCTGACAAATTTTTCATCGCAGGTGACAATGATTTTGGTACTTCATACAACTTACCGCTCCTCAGTTTCTTTTAGCTCAGCTCGGTCAAATGCATCTCGCATCCAGGGCGACCGGCGTGCGCGGGTGCGCCTGACCCGCTGCGGGCTTGCCGCGTCCGTTCGGGCTCAGCGTTGCCACGACCGGGTTCGGGTCGTGGTCGAGCGCCGAGCCGTTATAGGCGTCGACGCCGGCGCCGATCGCCCCGCCGATGAGCGCGTTGACCGCGAAGGCGACGCCGCCGCCGCCGTTCAGGTTGGTCGTCACCTTCACGTCCCGCGGGGCGTAGCCAGGCATCGTGGAGGTCGCGACGAATTCGCCCTGCGGGCGATCTTGATCGTGCAGCGCGTCGCCGGGGAGCCCTGGCCCATCGAGGTCGTCACGATACACTGCGTTGCAACGCTGCCGTCGTTCTTTGTACGGGGCCTGGTCCTCACGGCCGGCTCCCAGGCAATCTCACCGCGCGTCCGGTTCAGGGCTTCGGCAAGGGCTGCAGCGGAGAGGCAACCGAGAGTCGCCCCCGCATCGGGCGGGGATCAAAGCTTCAGCAGCTGCAACAGGTTCGGCCTTGTGGGTCGCCCCGCCTTCTGGGAGCCCTGATCGAAAGGAGGATGCCGCGTTCACCACCTGCGTTCACCTCCTGCGCAGGCGGGGGCCGACCTGCCAAACAGGCGAGACGTGGCGGTGGTCGCAGTCACCGTCGAACCTCTCTCCCGGGCGGCTACCCTGCTCAACAGGCTCAAAACAGGGATTATTTCGATTTTTGACGCTCAAAACAGGGGCAACGGCCCGCCCAGCTCGTGTAGCATCACGAAATAAACCAGCCATATTAGACCCTTAGCCCGCTTCGTAGGCTTTTTCCTGTTTGTCTCCGGAACAGGGTACGATCAGCGGCGAACAGGCTACGCGTCAGACCTCATCAGGTGCTCGGGAAGCCGCTAGCAGGCAAGCCGGCGAGCGCGGGGCCGGACCTGTGGAATGCGGCCGGGCCGAGATGATGTTCGCCGTCTGTTCTGTTATACTGCATGGATGGACTGCTCTGATCCGCCTGTCCCGGCACCGTCGGCCTCGCAGCTCCTGGCCGTGACCTACCGGCCGGCGGCGAGCCTCCGGCCCGATCCGCGCAACGCGCGGACGCACTCAAAGCGGCAGATCGAGCAGATCATCGCATCGATCCAGGCATTCGGGTTTGCGAACCCGATCCTGATCGACCCGGAAGGTGTCCTGATCGCTGGCCACGGTCGCCTTCTTGCGGCGAAGGCGATGGGCATGACGGACGTGCCAACGATCGAACTCGCCGGGTTGGATGACGCGCAGAAACGCGCCTTGCGTCTTGCCGACAACAAGATCGCCCTGAATGCCGGTTGGGATCTCGATCTCCTCAAGACCGAGCTGGGCGACCTGTCGTCCTTCAACCTGGACCTTGGGCTGACAGGCTTCTCGACAGGCGAGCTCGATGTGCTCCTTCGCTCGAGAGACGATCCCGAGGACGACGTGCTCCCGCCGGTCCGGGGCACGCCGCGCACGCGGCCCGGCGACGTCTGGCAGCTCGGTCCGCACCGCATTGGCTGCGGCGACAGCCGCGACCACGCGTTCTTACGTCGCGTCGTCGGAAGCGACGATAAGATCGACGCTGCTTTTCTCGACCCTCCCTACAACGTTCGGATCAACGGGCACGCCAACGCGAGAGGCCGCCATCGCGAGTTCGCCATGGCGTCCGGCGAGATGACCGACGAGGCCTTCCAGACGTTCCTGCGCGAGACGCTCGGCGCCGCGGCTGCGGTGTCGCGGGAGGGAGCCGTCCATTTCATCTGCATGGATTGGCGGCACATGGAGGATGTGTCGGCTGTCGGCCGCCAGGTCTACGGAGAGCTGCTGAACCTGTGCGTCTGGAATAAATCGAATGCCGGGATGGGTTCGCTTTACCGGTCAAAGCACGAGCTCGTCTTCGTGTACCGGGTCGGGAGAGAGCCTCATTTCAATGCCGTCGAGCTTGGGCGTCATGGGCGCAATCGGACGAACGTGTGGGATTACGCCTCCGTCAACTCGTTCGCGGGCAGCCGGCGGGAGGATCTGACCCTACATCCGACCGTGAAGCCGACCGCCCTTGTGGCGGACGCGATCCAGGACGTGACGCGCCGTGGCGACCTGGTGCTGGACACGTTCCTCGGCTCCGGCACGAGCTTGATTGCGGCCGAGCGGGGCGGACGACGGTTCCGGGGCATGGACATCGATCCGGCCTATGTCGATGTGGCGCTCGACCGCTGGAGCGCCATGACGGGCGGCGCGCCCGAGCTTGCAACCGATCAGGAAGCCGCATGACGGGGAGTGCCGGTCATGGCCGCCCTCCCGCCGCGACCCGCTTCCGCAAGGGCGAGAGCGGTAATCCAAAGGGTCGGCCGAAGGCTGGTCCGAGGACCTCACCCTCCGCATTCGACGTGATCATCGACCGAACTTTCACGGTGAGGCAGAACGGCAAGGACCGCGAACTCACGGTCGAGGAGGCGCTTCAGCATCGGACGTACCAGGATGCGATTGCCGGCAACCGAGCGGCCCGGCGTGAGGTCCTGAAGATGATCGAGAAGCGAGAGAAGTGGCTGGCGGGCAGGAGCACGACGCGCCACGCAGTCGCGGTTCTGAGTGAGCCGACCGATCCCAGAAACGCCGACGGAGCGCTGCTGCTGCTGGGGATCGCCGAACCAGATACCAAATTCGCCGGAGTAGCGGACCCGTACGATCGGCTGCTGCTGGAGCCGTGGGCCGTTCAGGCCGCCTTGAGACGACGTCGGCGACGCTTGTCGGAGAAGGAGATCGCGGCCGTCAAGCTTTGTACGCGCGACTCGCAAAGCCTCGTTTGGCCCGCGGAGACCAGCGATGAGTGAGGCGAGTGAGGTCGGCTACCGCCGGCCGCCGACCTCGACACGGTTTCAGAAGGGCCGCAGCGGGAACCCGAAGGGCCGGCCCCGAGGACGGCACAACCGGCCACCCTACGAGGCGATCCTCGGCCAGACGGTTTCGATCAAGGAGGACGGTGTCGAGCGTCGCGTCAGCGCCGCCGAAGCCTTCCTCCTCTACATGACTAAACGCGGGCTCGACGGCGATGGCGCCGCGGCCCGGTACGCCTTGACCGCGATCGAGGAGGCCCGTGCGGCTCGGCCCGCCGAGAGCGGGGGTGGTGTGACGACCATCGTCCGGTGCTTCGTCGAGCCCGGAACGGTCAACATGGCGCTCGAGCCGCTGGGGATGGCGTCCAAGCTCGACCGCTATCGGCCCAGCGCCCGCATGATGCTCGAGCCATGGATCGTGGAGATGGCGCTGGCGCGGCTTGGAGACCGGCGTCTTACGCCAGGCGAGCAGGAGACCATAGTCCGCGCGGTTCGGACGCCGCACAAAGTGAAATGGCCAGACTGGTGGGAGGTGAAGGGCTAAACTCGAGAGCGGCCAAGTTGGCTAGTGTGGCTTCGGTATCAGCAGAGCGTAATATTAGAACACACTTACGAGAGGTCTCACACGCCGAGGCTACAGCGTGCTCTGTGCGCGCCGATCGTACTTGCCCTGAAAGGTGGGAACTCGCCGCGCGCTGTCTCGGTAGCCGGTCCCGCCCGAACCGCCGGGTACCTGTTCGTTCGGCCTGGCCGATTGTTGGTTCGGCCGGCGAAATCTTGCTCGACCCGCGTTCTGGTGGTGCTGGTTCCCGCCCGGGCGATCCTACCCTCACCGTCACGAATGTCAGCCGATAAGCCTAACTGCAGTTCAGGCCAGAATATTAACGGCCCGCGCCGCAACGAGAGCGATGGTCAAAAGCGACACGATCGCCTCCGCCATCATGAGGAGCTTGGCTCGCTCGGTGAGCGGGAGCGTGTCGGTCGGTGAGAACGCCGTCGCATTCGTGAAGGACAAGAACAGGTAATCCACGAAGCCCGGCACGAAGGGTGTTTCGCTCGCTTTCGCCTCCATCGTCATCTGCGGAAATAGGAAATCAGCCCCGCGCTCGCTGCGCAGGCTGCGCAGCGCCGGCCCGCCCCGGTCGGTGGACCAGTACCAGAGCGCGAATATCAGGACATTGGTGCTCCAAATGTTGAGCGCATCGAGAAGCAGCGTGGGCGCCCCCGCGGATTTGCCGGCGAGCAGGGCCCGCACGAGCGCTGCGAGCGCGAAGGTGTTCATCGCCGTCACGAGCGCAGTCAGGATGACCGCCGCGACCCGGATGGCGCGACGATGCTGGGCGACCAAGCGCCAGTGCTGCTCGGTCGTGGCGCGCTGGGCCCGCCCTTGCGTCCAGGCGGTCGCGGCCGAGAGGGGCAGGAGTAGGGCGAGCTCGAGTGTGGGCACGAGCCAATGGGGCCCGAGCGTCAGATCGTTCACGAACAGGAACTGGAGGCCCGCAATCAAAGCGATAGCGCCGCGCGCGAGCCAGAAGTCGAGCGCACGAGTGTGGACGAGGTGACGATGTGCGCTGGACGTTTGCACGAATTTGGTTCCCACCATGAAGCTATCCCGCCCCGTTTGGGACGGAACAGGCCGTCTTGCAATGCAGACGCACGAACCTGCCGTCATGCGTTCCCCTCTGCTGCCCGTGCGCCGCTCCGGTTTGCTCGGAAACCCGCGAGCTTGTGAGCAAGCGCTGCCTTGATCGCGTCGTGTTCGACCGGCCAGACGGCCGTGGTCACCAGCGTCGCGAGAAGCTCGACGACGCCCACGTCCTCCGCGCGCCGCGCTCGATCATCGCAATCGCGAATACGTATGGTTCACGGCTGCAGGCGCCCGGACAGGAGGTCGTGCACGGGTCCGATCCCGTTGGCCGTGGTGGTCGCGCCGACCTCCAAACCGCTTCGCTGACGCGCTCGTGCGGGCGGTGCGCGATTCATCGCATCGCTCAGCGGACGCAGGAGCGGGTTGACGGCGAGCACGAGGCGGCGAGCAGGCCGGCTTCCGCGATTCATTGCGCCGGCAAAGCCGCCAGGCGCGCCGAGAAGCCTGGTTCGGCAGCAAAGGCGCTCACAACAGCGTTCCACGCAAAATCGCCAGCGCGACCGAAAAGTAGATCACGAGGCCTGTCACGTCGACGAGCGTGGCGACGAAGGGCGCCGACGCCGTGGCCGGGTCAAAGCCGATCCGTTGCAGGATGAAGGGCAGCATAGAGCCTGACATCGAGCCGAAGGTCACGATGCCGACGAGGGCAGCGCCTACCGTCACGGCGACGAGCACCCAATGATCGCCGTAATCGTAAAGACCGGCTTCTTGCCAGATCACGACGCGCGTGACTCCGATGACGCCGAGAATCGCACCGAGCACGATGCCCGCCGGCAATTCGCGAAGCGCAACCCGCCACCAGTCCCGTAGGCGGAGCTGATGCAGTGCCAGCGCTCGGATGATCAGTGAAGTCGCTTGGCTTCCTGAATTTCCGCCCGAACTCATGATGAGCGGGATGAACAAGGTCAGCACCAGCGCCTTCTCGAGTTCGCCCTGAAAGCCCTGCATCGCGGAAGCGGTCAGCATTTCCGACAAAAACAGGACGCACAGCCAACCCGCGCGCTTGCGGATCATCTCACCAAACGAGATTTCCATGTACGGCTCGTCGAGCGCTTCCATTCCACCGAAGCGCTGAACCTGCTCGGTTTGCCTCTCCACGATCGCATCGATGACGTCGTCTACTGTGACGATGCCGAGAACATGATTTCTGTGGTCTACGACAGGTACCGCGAGGAGGTCATACTTGGAGATCAAGCGCACGGCTTCGTCCCGCGGCGCGAACGCGGCGACCTTAACGGGCTTGCGCGCGGGCGCTGCGGTCAACACGTTCGCGTGCGGGTCCGCCGAGATCAGGCGACGCAAAGGCACGGCGTGAACGAGCGTATGCTTGTCCGGATCAGTGACAAAGACGGAGTAGACCGTTTCCCGCGTGTGTTCGACCATGCGGATGTGATGCAGCACTTCGGCGATCGTCCAGGTCGCGGGAACGGAGACGAATTCCGTCGTCATGATGGCGCCGGCGCTTTCCTCCGGGTAAGCGAGGAGCACTTCGACCGTGCTGCGCGTCTCGTCGTCGAGGAGGGGAAGAAGCGCCGCTCGCGTGCCCTCGTCCATTTCTCGAAAAAGGTCGGCCACGCGGTCGGACGACACGCCGCCGAGGAGGCCCGCCGCTTGGTCCTGCGGCAAGGAGGCAACGATCTCGGGCCCGCACTCAAGGCCTGGCGTATCGAGAACCTCAATCGCGCGCTCTCGAGGTAGGGCGAGCAGAACCTGCGCAGCGTCGTCCGGAGAGCGATCGTTTAGGATCTCGACGATGTCGGCCGCTCGCTCTTCGGCTAAGCGGGCAACGAGATCCGCGGGCGCGAGGTGGACGACAGCGGCAGCCGTGTGGTCGCGCGTGGTCTCGATCACGGTGGGGGTGTCGTTCAAGGGCTCATCTCCTGCGCACGGTCGCTTTCGGCCGGTCGCGGGCGAGCCAGATCGGTCCGATCAGGCGAGCTGGTGCGAGACGGCCGAGGGCGGTGTGGGTCTTCGACAGGAACTGTCGCTGGGCATGGGACTGCGGATCCGTGAACCGCCGCGACCCCTTGCGTGTCGCCCGACGGCGAAGGGCGGATGACACCAGAGGGCTACGGCCGTCAAGCGGTGAGCTTTGTCGCCGGGAACGGTCGCGCGGGGGCCGGCCGCCCTCGACGCGCTTCAGCGAGACGCGACCGGTTCAGCCTCTGGCCAATCTAGCGCGAACAACCGGTTGCCCTCCTCGCGGTTGAAGCGCTCCGCCTCGCGCATCAGGGCGAGAATGCCGGCTTTGTCAGCGGCCCGCGGACACCCGGTATGGATTTCACCAAGCCCCTCAGCGATAAGACGTCGCTGGAAGTCGAGCTCGATCCGGATCATGGGCTCGGATGTCCGGAAAGGAGCCGACAGATAGAAGCGGTGCCCTGGCCGATCCGCCCCGTAGCAATACCGCCACTCCGCCGCGTCCGCCGTCGATGCGGCCGTGGCAGCAAGCACACCCAAGATCCATAAAACTCGCACAGGACCGTTCCCTCGCCGCTCGCGTCCACGGTGCCATAACGTTCTTACAAGCTCTTCTCGGGAAGCGCGTCACCAATGT
>JAFAPJ010000199.1 GCA_019247255.1 Methylobacteriaceae bacterium
GGGCGGAGGCCCTTGTGGAGCGTCTCCAGGGTGCGTTCCCGGGCATTACGTTCGCCGTCACCGGTCCCGTCCCCGACGGCGCAGGAATAATCGTGAACGCGACCTCGCTCGGAATGGCGGAAGGTGATCCGCTCCCCCTCGATCCGGCGGGCATCGCGCCGGGCGCGGTGGTCGCCGAGGTGCTCGTGAAGGACACGCCGCTGCTCGAGGCCGCGAGAAGCCGCAACGCGACCGCGCACCCCGGCCTCCCCATGCTCGAACAGCAGTTCGAGCTCATGATCGAGTTCCTGCTGTCGTGACGGATCGACCGGCCCGTCCGCGCGTCGCCCTGATCGACGACTGGGGCGGTCACATGCGTGACCAGGCCGCCTGGTCTCGACTGGACGACGTAGCCGAGGTCGTGTCGGTCTCCGACCGGCTCGAAGGGCCTCTGCTCGCGCAAAGGCTGCACGGCTTCGACGTCGTCGTGGCGAATCGCGAGCGCACACGGTTCGACCGCGAGCTCCTTGGGCGCCTCGATACGCTGCGGCTCCTCGCGACCAACGGCATGCGGAATGCCGCGATCGACCTGAAAGCCGCGGCTGAACTAGGCATCGAGGTCTGCGGCACCGACACGCTGGGCCACCCGACCGCCGAACTGGCCTGGGCACTGATCCTCGCCTGGACGAGGAAGCTCCTCGAGGAGGCGGCCGCGGTGCGGGATGGCAGATGGCAAAGTACGCTCGGCCGCTCGCTCGCGGGCAAGGTCCTCGGCATTCTCGGCCTGGGCCGCATCGGATCGCGGATGGCGGTCGTCGGCCAGGCGTTCGGGATGGACGTCATCGCCCATTCGCGTTCCCTCGGCCCCGGCGAGGTCGCGCCCTGCGGTGCGACCGGCGCGAGCCTGCATAACCTGCTGGCCTCAGCCGACGTCGTATCCGTTCACCTGCCGCTGAACGACCACACGCGCGGCCTCCTCGACGGCGCCGCGCTGTCGGGGATGAAGCCGGGCTCGCTTCTCGTGAACACCGCGCGGGCCGAGATCGTCGATCAGAACGCGTTGATCACCGCCTTGCAGGAGGGTCCCATGGCGGGCGCTGCCCTGGATGTGTTCCACGACGAGCCGCCAAGCCCGGGCGATCCCCTCCGCCGATTGCCGAACGTTCTCGCCACGCCGCATCTCGGATACGTCGTCGAGGACAACTATGCCCTCGCGGCCGAGCAGACGGTCGACAACATCGTTGGCTGGCTCAGCGGGGGCGAGCGGCGGACGTTGACGCTCAAGGCCGGAGGGACCCCGCAATGAGGCTCGCCAGCGTCGAAGGCGCGACAGGCCCCACCTGGGGTTATCTTGAGGGCGACGATCTCATCGAATGCGCCGACACTCGACACCCGTCGCTCGCCGCCGCGCTCGAGGCAGCGGACGGAGCTTCGTTCGTACCAGAAGGCCACCGACGGATGCCCGCCGGGACCTTTCGCTGGCTGCCGCCATTGCCGGCGGCGCGGGTGTTTTGCGTCGGCTTGAACTACGCCGCGCATATCAGGGAGATGGGCCGGCCGCTTCCCACGTTTCCGGCCATTTTCACCCGCGACCCCGTGAGCTTCACCGCGCACGAGGCGCCGCTCCGCGTTCCCCGCGAAAGCGAAACGCTCGACTATGAAGGCGAGCTCGCCCTGATCATCGGCCGTTCCGGGCGCCGCATCGCGCGCGTATCCGCCCTCGACCACGTCTTGGGCTGGGCGTGCCTGAACGACGGCTCCGTGCGGGAGTGGCAGAACCATACGACGCAGTTCACCGCGGGCAAGAACTTCTGGCGGAGCGGATCCTGGGGACCGTGGATCGTGACCCGGGAGGAGGCGCCGGCCGTTGCGGACATGACCTTGGTGACGACCGTTAATCGGGAGGAGCGGCAGCGTGCCGCCCTCAGCGACCTGGTCTTCGACGTTCCCGCCTTGCTCTCCTACTTGTCAACGATCCTGCCGCTTCGGGCGGGGGATGTGATCGCCACGGGGACGCCGGGCGGGGTTGGAGCCGGCTTCGAACCCAAGCGATGGCTGCGCCCCCGCGATCAGGTCCAGGTCCGCATCGATGGCGTCGGGACGCTCACCAACGAGGT
>JAFAPJ010000225.1 GCA_019247255.1 Methylobacteriaceae bacterium
TTGACGTTGGTGAGCGTCGGCCCGGTCACGACCTGGTCGCCCAGCGCGCCGAAGAAGCCGTGGCCGTCGTTCTGGGCGAGGCTCTCGGCGAGACTGATGTCGAGGCCGGACGCCCGCGTGATCGTGTCCGGCGCGAGGATCGCGCCCGCGACCTCCTCGGCCCCGTCGACGCCGTCCGTGTCGGCGGCCAGCGCGTGGATGCCGGGCTCCCCGGCGAGCGCCAGGCCGAGCGCCATCAGGAACTCCACGTTGCGCCCTCCCCGTCCGTCGCCGCGCAGCGTGACGGTCGTCTCGCCCCCCGACAGGAGGACGCAGGGCGCCGCCGCCGGCTGGCCGTGCCGGGCGACCTGTCGGGCGATCCCGGCCATCACCTTGCCGACCTCGCGCGCCTCGCCCTCGATCGAATCGCCCAGGATCACGGGCGTGACACCGGCCTCCCGGGCCCGCGCCGCCGCGGCTTCGAGCGCCATCTGGGGCGTCGCGATCAGCCGGAAGACGTGACCGGCGAGCCGCGGATCGCCGGGCTTCACGGTCTCGCCCTCCCCGGTCTCGAGAAGGCGTCGCGCCCCCTCGGGAAGCTCGATCCCGTAGCGCTCGGCGATCGCCAGCGCCTCGGCCGCCGTGGTCGGATCCGCGATCGTGGGGCCGGACGCGATGACGGTCGGGTCGTCGCCCGGCACGTCGGAGATCGCGAGCGTCACGACCTGGGCCGGATGGCAGGCGGCGCCGAGCCGCCCGCCCTTCACGGCCGAGAGGTGGCGGCGCACGCAGTTCATCTCGCCGATGGACGCCCCCGAGCGCAGCAGCGCGCGGTTGATCGCCTGCTTGTCCGCGAGCGTCAGGCCGGGAAGCGGCGCCGCGAGGAGAGCTGAGCCGCCGCCCGAGATGAGCGCGATCACGAGGTCGTCGGCCGTGAGGCCCGCCACGAGCGCGAGCATGCGGCGCGCCGCGGCCTCGCCCGCGGCGTCCGGCACGGGATGGGCGGCCTCGACGATCGCGATCCGGCCGGCCGGCACGGCGTGTCCGTAGCGGGTCACCACGAGGCCGGAAAGCTCGCCCGGCCAGGCGGCGTCGAGCGCGCGCGCCATCGCGGCCGAGGCCTTGCCGGCTCCCACCACGAGCGTACGGCCGCGGGGCGGAGCGGGGAGCTCGGCCGGAACCCGGATCGCCGGATCGGCCGAGGCGACGGCCGCGTCGAAGAGGGAGCGCAGGAACGCGCGCGGATCCGTGATGGCCATGTCCGACTGCCCCGACCTCGCTGCGGCGATCCGCCCTATGCTGCGGCCGAGGGTGGCCGGTGATGGTCACCGTGATCGGGAAAGGCGGACGGGATGGCAAGGCTCATCGGGTTCGCGCGGCATCTCGCGCTCGCCGCTCTCGCAGTGCTTCTGCCGGCCGCCGCGTTCGCCGCGCCCGAGGGCTGCCCGGGCCTCGTAGCCGAACGGCATCTGCCGATCCTGCGGGCCGCGGTCGGTCCGGGCGAGGTCGGCCTCACCTTCGTCGGGCACGCGACCTTCCTGATCGAGAGCGCCGGCGGCACCCGGATCGCGACCGACTACAACGACTACGTCCGGCCGAGCGTGGTCCCGGACGCCATCACGATGAACCGGGCGCACTCGACCCACTACACCGATCATCCCGACCCGCGGATCGGGATCGTGATGCGGGGCTGGGACCCGGCAGGCGGCCCGGCGCCCGCCTGGGACAGGCAGATCGGCGACGTCCGGGTCCGCAACGTCGTTACGAACATCCGCCAATGGGGGACGGATGCGACGATCCGGGAAGGCAACTCGATCTTCGTCTTCGAGACCGCGGACCTCTGCATCGCGCATCTCGGACATCTTCACCACACGCTGACGCCGGAGCACCTGCGCCAGCTCGGGCGGATCGACGTCGTGCTCGTGCCGGTGGATGGCACCTACACGCTCGACCTCGAGGGCATGCTGGAGGTCCTGCGCGCGATCTCGCCCCGCGTGATGATCCCCATGCACTTCTTCGGCACCTGGACCCTCGAGCGCTTCCTCGAGCGGGCGAAGAGCGAAGGCTGGGCGGTCGAGCGTCGCGAGGAGCCGAGCCTCACCCTGGCGCGCGCCACGCTGCCCGCCCGACCGACCGTGGTGGTGCTTCCCGGTCGCTGAATGCGGGGGTCGCTGGAGGCGGCCGGCTCTGGCCGGCGAGCCCGCCCTGTGCCATCCGGCGCGCATGAGCGACGACGAGGATCCGGGACGGGGCGCGCTGCGCCTGCTCAGCGCCGCAGCGGTGCGCGAGCGCGCGGAGGAGATGCTCGGGCTCGGCCTCGCGGGCCGGCTCGGCCATTGGCGCGTCGATCTCGACCGGCTCGGCGCCTGCGCGGACGAGGTCGTCCGGACGATCCGGGAGAGCTATCCCGACCTCGACGTGCCCTTCCATTCGCGCTGGCGGCATTTCGCGGCGGGCGGTCTGGACCGCTGGGGCAGCGTCGCCGAGGCGCGCGCCTGGCCGGGCACGCGCGAGAAAGCCCGCGCCGCCTTCGACCTCGCGATCCTGTCCGTGCTCCTCGACGCGGGCGCGGGGCCCGCCTGGCGCTACGCCGAGGGCCGGACCGGCGAGACCTACGCGCGCTCCGAAGGTCTCGCGGTCGCGAGCTTCGACCTGTTCATCGGCGGGGCGTTCTCGGCCCGTCCCGCCGACCCGTTCCGGGCGGATGCGGCGGCGCTCGAAAGCCTGTCCGTTCTCGAGCTCGCCCGCGGCTTCCAGGTCGGTCCGGACAACCCGCTCGTCGGCCTCGAGGGTCGGGCGAGCCTCCTGAACCGCCTCGGCCGCATCGTCGCGGAAGCGCCCGCGATCTTCGCAAGCCGCGACGATCCGCGGCCGGGCGGGCTCTTCGACCGGCTCGCCGACGAGGCGCGCGACGGACGCCTGCCCGCGCCGCGGCTCCTCGAGGCGCTGCTCCTCCATCTCGGCCCGGTCTGGCCGGGCCGCATTACGCTGGGCGGCGTCGATCTCGGGGATACCTGGCGGCACCCGTCGATCGCCGCCGGCGCGGCGGACGGGACGGCCGGGCTGGTGCCCTTCCACAAGCTCTCGGGCTGGCTCGCCTATTCGCTCATCGAGCCTCTGGACGAGGCCGGGATCATGGTGACCGAGCTCGACGGGCTCGTGGGCCTCCCCGAATATCGTAACGGCGGGCTCTTCGCGGACACGGGTGTCGTGCAGCTTCTCGACCCGGCCGCGTCGAGCCGGCCGCACGAGGTCGGGTCCGAGCTCGTGGTCGAATGGCGCGCCCTCACCGTCGCGCTGCTCGACCGGGTTGCCGGGGCGGTGCGGGACCGGCTCGAGCTCTCGCCGGCCGCCTTTCCGCTCGCGAAGGTGCTGGAAGGCGGCACCTGGGCGACCGGTCGGCGCCTGGCGCGGGCCCTCCGTCCGGGTGGCGCGCC
>JAFAPJ010000364.1 GCA_019247255.1 Methylobacteriaceae bacterium
ATCTCGCGATCTATCTCCTGACCGAGCGGTCCTGGAACGAGGCCTCGATCGGGCTCGTGATGTCGATGGCGGCGATCGCGGGGCTCGTGGCACAGGGCCCGGCCGGCGCCCTGATCGACCGCAGCCGGGCGAAACGCGGAATCGTGATCGCGGCCGCGATCCTGGTCACGGTCTCGTCGCTCAGCCTGCCCTGGCTCGCGAGCTTCTGGCCGATCGCGACGCTCCAGGCGGCGGCCCATGTCGCCGCCGCGATCTTCGCGCCGGCCGTCGCGGCGATCTCCCTCGGTCTCGTCGGGGCGCAGGCCTTCGCGCGGCGGGTCGGGCGCAACGAGGCGTTCAACCATGCCGGCAACGCGGTCGCGGCCGGGATGGCGGCTCTCGCGGCCTGGCGCTTCGGCCCGGTCGCCGTGTTCTGGATCATGGGCGGGATGGCGATCCTCTCGATCCTCGCCGCGCTCTGGATCCCGGCCGACCGGATCGACCACGCGGCGGCTCGCGGAGGTGCGAGCGAGACGCAACCGGACGCGCAGGTCTCCGGCCTCTCGGTCCTCCTCACCTGCCGGCCGCTTCTCGTCTTCGCGGCCTCGACCACCGCTTTCCACCTCGCGAACGCCGCGATGCTTCCGCTCGTCGGGCAGAAGCTCGCCCTCGCCAACAAGGAAGTCGGGACGAGCCTCATCTCGATCTGCATCGTGGCGGCGCAGGTCGTGATGGTGCCGGTCGCCGCCCTCGTCGGGGCGCGCGCCGACCGCTGGGGACGCAAGCCCATCTTCCTCGCCGGCTTCGCGGTTCTGGCGTTGCGCGGCGCACTTTACCCGCTCTCGGACAGCCCGTTCTGGCTGGTCGGCGTCCAGCTGCTGGACGGCGTCGGGGCCGGCATCTTCGGCGCGCTGTTTCCGCTGGTCGTCTCGGACCTGATGGCCGGGACGGGACGGTTCAACGTCGCCCAGGGCGCGGTGGCGACCGCGCAGGGGATCGGCGCCGCCCTCTCGACGGGTCTCGCGGGCGCGATCGTGGTTCGGGCGGGCTACTCGGCAGCGTTCCTGACCCTCGCGGCGATCGCAGCCTTCGGCTTCGGCCTGTTCTGGCTCATGATGCCCGAGACGGCGCGGACCAGCACGTCGGAGGCCGAACCCACCGGCACCGCGCCGGTCCGTCCCGCCCCGATCGGCCTGCCGGCCGCGGGAAGCTGAGGAGGCGAGCCTTGACCGCCACCATACGCGAGAACGCCACCTTCACTCAGGTCGTCCGCTTCGAGGTCGCGCCGGAGAAGCAGGAGGCGCTGATCGCCGCGATCGTCGCCGAGGTCGAGCGCTGGGTGAGGTTCCGGCCGGGCTTCGTCTCCTCGACCTTTCACGCGAGCCTCGATGGCCGGCACGTGCTGAATTACGCGCAATGGGAAAGCGAGGAGGCCTTCCGGGGCTTCACCCGCGATCCGGAGGGCGAGCGGCTCTCGGCCGCGATCAAGGCGGCCGGACCCGAAGCGGGGCCGGACGGCACGGCGTTCCGGGTCGTTCGCAGCATCGCGGGCACGTCCCGCTGATCGTCAGCGGTCGCGCGTGGCGATCCCGAGGCGCGCCAGGACCATCCGGCCGACCGCGGGCTTGAAGTGCAGGTTGTCGAACCAGAACGCTGAGGAACCGCGCGCCGGATCGAAATCGTCGAGGCCGGGCGCGTCCACGAGATCGAGAAGCGCAACGCCGGCCTCTCGGGCGACCGCCGCGACGTCCGCCCGCCAGTCCGCGAGCTCAGGGCCACGGCCCGCCGTGTCGGCGAGGCGGCGCTGCGGCCGGCTCATCGGCGACAGGTACAGGCGCACGTCGCGACCGGCCAGGATCGCGAGCGCCGCCCGCAGATGGGCCAGCGTCGCCGGCCGATACGCCATGTCGCCGAAGCGCTGGTCCGCCGCGATCGCGAGCGTCGCGGCGGATCCGTAATCCGGCGTCGTCTTGAAGCCGTCCGCCTGCCAGGCCCCACCCTCGTAGGCGCGGGCGAGGACGAACGGCGCCGCGCCCGCCAGCGTTCGAAGGCTGAGCGCCACGTGCAGGCTCGCCGCGAGCCGGGACGCCGGCGCCTCGAGCCCGGTCGGCAGGCGCGGCGGGCCCGGAAAGGCCGAGAACATGAAGTAGTCGAGCCCGATCAGGACCGTCTGGGCGCCGCGGGCCGCCGCGAGCCGGGCGACGTCCGGGAGCTCGTCGGCCATGAGCGAGGAGAGGCCGAGATTGTACGCGCCGTCCCGGACGAGCGCGGGGTCGAGCCCGCGATAGACGACGGACGAACCGACGAGCAGGGTCCCGGCGGGCCGGCCGAAGAGCTGCAGCGGCTTCGCGCGGCGCATCTCGGCGTCGAGGAGGCGATTGACGCCGCCCGTCCAGGCGAGCCAGGGCGGGCGCTCCTGCCAGATCCAGAGCGGGTCGGTCGCGAGGATCGCGGAGACGCCTGCCGCGAGAGCCAGGCTCGCGGCGAGAGCGGCGTCGCGCACGAAGCCTCGCCAGCGCGCGCCCGCGTCCCTCACCAGCCCTGCGTCCCGGGCCCTCCCTTGAAGGGGCCCGTGAGGTTCGCGGTGATCCAGCCGCCGTAGAAGCCGCCTGGCTGCGGCGTCACCCGCTCCCCGTCGACGAAGCACGCGTCGACCCGGGCGGGATCGACTGCCACGTGGTCGCGGATCGGCGCGAAGGGCGCGGTCGGCGCCGGATAGCTCCAGGCCGCGTCCTCGGCGAGGTGCTCGCCCTGGCGCAGCGACCAGTAGCGGGCGGCACCCTTCCATTCGCAGAGGCTCCGGCCGGGCCGCGGCAGGAGCTCGCAGGTGAAGGCCTCGCGCGGCAGGTAATAGCTCGGCGGGTGGCTCGTCTCGAGGACGCGCCAGGCCTCGCGCGTCTCGGCGACCGTCGTGCCGCCGAGATCGATGCGGACCGGAACGGCGACCCGCTCCAGCCGGGGCGGCCGCGGATAGTCCCAGACGCTCTCGGGCAGAAGCGTCACGCGGCGGGCGGCGCGAGCGACACGCCGTTCGCTTCCGCCACGATGTCGGAGAGCTGCGGCACGTGCAGGTCGCCGCGACCCGTCGCGACCGCGTGCGCGAAGGCGTTCTTCACCGCGTTGCCGACCGGGTTTGCGACCCCGAGCGCGTTCGCCAGGCTCTCCAGATAGGTCGTGTCCTTGAGGCCGTTGCGGATCGTGAAGCGGTGCGAGTTCGGGTCGCGGTCGAGCACGTAGCCCATGAAGGTCTGGTAGAAGCCGCAATCCATGCGGCTGCCGCGAATGACGCTGTCGAAGCGCCCCGGGTCGATGCCGGCCTTGGCGGCGAGCGTCAGCGCCTCGGAATACAGCGCTGCGTAGCCCATCGAGAGGAAGTTGTTCACGAGCTTCATCGTGTGACCGATCCCGACCGGGCCGAGATGGGTCACCTTGGAGGAGAAGCAGGCGAGGACGGGCTCGATCCGGGCGAAGAGCTCGTCCGAGGCCCCGACCATGCAGGAGGCGGTGCCGGCGGCCGTGTTCGCCGGGGTGCCGCCCATGGGCGCGTCCGCGAAGCCGATGCCGGCCTCGGCCAGCGCGGCCGCGACCCGTCCGGTCGAGACGGGGTCGGCGGTCGAGCAGTCGACGACCGCGAGGCCCGGCCGGGCCGCCGCCATGAGCCCGTCGGGCCCGAAGACGAGCGCCTCGACCTCGCGCGAGCCCGTGACGCAGAGGATGACGATGTCGGAGCGCTCGGCCACCTCGCGCGGGCTCGCCGCCTCCGTCGCGCCCTGCGCTAGGAGCGCCTCGACCGGCGCCCTGTTGCGATGCGCCAGGACGGTTAGCGGGTAGCCTTTGGCCAGGATGTTCGCGGCCATCCCCTGGCCCATGAGGCCGATGCCGATGAAGCCGACGCGCTCGCTCATGCCGCCCTCGCGCAGGTTTCGCTCATCCTCACTCCTTCACAGCGCCCGTCATGGCCGACACGTAATAATCGACGAAGAACGAGTAGAGGATCACGAGCGGCAGCGAGCCGGCGAGCGCGCCCGCCATCAGCGATCCCCAGCGGAAGATGTCGCCGTCCACGAACTCGGACACGATCGCGACCGGCACCGTCTTGTTGCCCGTGGAGGACAGGAAGGTGAGCGCGTAGATGAACTCGTTCCAGCACAGCGTCAGCGAGAAGATGCCGGCTGAGATCAGACCCGGCACCGCGAGCGGCAGGATGATGCGGGTGAGGATCTGCCAGCGGCTCGCGCCGTCGATCAGCGCGCATTCCTCGAGCTCGTAGGGGATCGTCTTGAAGTACCCCATGAGCAGCCAGGTCGAGAACGGGATGAGGATCGTCGGATAGGCGAGGATGAGCGCGAAGGGGCTGTCGAACAGGCCGTAGGCCTGGACGAGGGTCGCGAGCGGGATGAACAGGATCGAGGGCGGCACGAGATAGGCGAGGAAGATCGCCGCGCCGACCCATTGGGCGCCCCGGTAGCGCAGCCGCACGATCGCGTAGGCGGCCAAGACGCTCGCAAAGAGCGAGAGCGCCGTCGCGACGACCGAGACCAGCATCGTGTTCCAGAGCCAGCGCGGGTACTGCGACTCGAACAGGAGCTTGTTGGTGTGTTTCAGCGTCGGCGTGACGACGAAGAATGGGTTGAACCGCTCCATGTCGATCAGCTGCTCGTCCGGTTTGATGGCGGTCAGCACCATCCAGTAGAACGGAAACAGCAGCACCACGAGGAGGATGGCGAGCGG
>JAFAPJ010000370.1 GCA_019247255.1 Methylobacteriaceae bacterium
GCCTTCTCACCGGGCAGATCGACGACGACCGGAGCGCCGTCGAACGCGTGGCCCGCCTTCTCGCGACGGCCCGCGGCCGCAAATAGGGAGCGCGACGCGAGCCTCGGACGTTAGCGGACCGATCCATGCGTCCGAGGCCGGCCTGCCCCACTCCCCTTCCCTTCCACGGCTGATCAGCCGAACCGGCTCGGCACGTGCGCTGCTGCTCGCCGGGACGCTGGCGGTCGTCTCGAGCGCCGTCGTCCCGGCGCGCGCATCCGAGACGCCCGTGCCGCCTTCCCGCCCGCCTGAGAGCCGGGGCGCGGCTCCTGCCGCGACGGACGCGCCCGTCCCGCCGCCGCGTCCCGCACCGGAGCCGACCCCGCCATCGGCCGAAACGGTCGCGGCGCCCCCGCCCGCCGACCTCGACCGCTGCTTCGGCCGCTTGGCGGAGCTCGGCGCCGCGGCCGAGCGCCGGCCGCCGATCGCGGAGGGCGCCTGCGGGGCGGCGGACCTCGTCCGCGTGACGCGGCTGCCCGACGGGGTCGCCCTGACGGGCGCGGCGGATCTGCGCTGCCCCTTGGCCGAGGCCCTGGCCCGGTGGGTGAAGGAGGCCATACGCCCCGAGGCGGAGTCGCGGCTCGGACGGGCGCCGACGGCGCTCGTCGTCGGGACCGCCTATCAGTGCCGGGGGCGAAACCGGCTGCCGAACGCGCGGCTCAGCGAACACGCCTTCGCGAATGCGATTGACCTCGCAGCGATCGAGCTCGAGCGCCATGAACAGGTCCGTGTCGCGGGTCCGCCAAACGCCGGGCCGAGCTCCGAGACGGCCTTCATCGGCGCCGTCCGGGCGAAGGCCTGCGCCTATTTCACGACGGTGCTCGGGCCAGGGTCGGACCCGGCCCATGCCGACCACCTGCATCTCGACCTGCGGCAGCGCCGCGGCGGGTACCGGATCTGCCAGTAGCGGCAGGGAACGCGATGGCCTGCATTCAATTTTCCATGTCGTGTCGGCAATGGAGGGAGGGATGCGAACCGGGGCGATCTGGGTTGGGGCGGCGCTGGCCTTTGCGCTCGCGACTTCGGGCGCGCTCGGCAAGGGCGAGCGCGCGGGCGCTGCCGCCACGAAGCTCGACGCCCAATCCGTGAACGCGGCGGAGCCGACCGCGCGCGGCAGCGGGCGCGGCCCCGATCCGTTCACGGTGCGGCTCGGCATCCTGCTCGACCGCGCGCATTTCTCGCCGGGCGCGATCGACGGCCGGCCCGGCGACAATCTCGATAAGGCGGTCCGCGCCTACCAGGCCGCGAACGGCCTCAAGGTCGACGGGAAGCCCGCGGGCGAGACCTGGACGCGCCTGTCGCAAGGGTCGAGCGATCCGGCGATCGTCGAGTACACGATCACCGAGAAGGATGTCGCGGGACCGTTCCTGGAGAAGCTGCCGGCCAAGATGGAGGAGATGGAGGACCTCGACCGCCTCTCCTATACGGGGCCGAAGGAGGAGCTCGCCGAGCGTTTCCACATGAGCGAGGCCTTGCTGGCGGCTCTCAATCCGGGCCGCGACCTCGCGAAGGCCGGGACCACGATCCTGGTCGCGATGTCGCCCGCGCGCCCCAGGCCGCGGAGGGCGAGGCGAAGCTCAAGGCGGCGCGCCTGGAGGTCGACAAGGGCGCGCGCCTGCTGCGGGTGTTCGGGCCGGCGGACAAGCTCCTCGCGACCTACCCGGCGTCGATCGGCAGCACGGAGAAGCCGGCGCCCAGCGGTGACACGACGATCAAGGCAGTCGCCAAGAACCCGACCTACACCTACAACCCGGATTACAACTTCAAGGGCGTGAAGGCCCGGCACAAGTTCGAGGTCGCCGCGGGCCCGAACAACCCGGTCGGCGCTGTCTGGATCGACCTCGCGATCCCGTCCTACGGAATCCACGGCACGCCCGACCCCGAGAAGGTCGGCAAGACCGCCTCCCATGGCTGCGTGCGGCTCACGAACTGGGACGTGACCGAGCTCGCCGGCCTCGTGTCGAAAGGGACGCCCGTCGCCTTCAAGGAGTGACGGGCGGCGGGCCTCACTTGTCCGGCGGGTTCAGCCGGATGTGGAGCTCGCGCAGCTGCTTCGGCGTGACCTCGGAGGGCGCGCCCATGAGGAGGTCCTCCGCGCGCTGATTCATGGGGAAGAGCGTCACCTCGCGCAGGTTGATCGCGCCGACGAGCAGCATCACGAGCCGATCGATCCCGGCCGCCATGCCGCCGTGCGGCGGCGCCCCGTACTGGAAGGCGCGGTACATGCCGCCGAAGCGCTCGATCACCTCCTTCTCGCCGTAGCCCGCGATCTCGAAGGCCTTCACCATCAGGTCCGGCCGGTGGTTCCGGATGGCCCCGCTGGACAGCTCGACCCCGTTGCAGACGATGTCGTACTGGTAGGCCTTGAGGGAGAGCGGCGGCTTCGTCTCCAGCGCCTCGAGCCCGCCCTGGGGC
>JAFAPJ010000374.1 GCA_019247255.1 Methylobacteriaceae bacterium
TATCTGGGCGACAGGCTGCTCGCCGAAGCGGGATCGGCGTTCGGCCGCGCGGAGCCGATCGCCCTGGCGGATCGCGCGTGGGACGTCGACGACCCTTTCCTGACCCACGCGGCGGAGCGGCTCGCCGAGGCCAGCATGACGGTCCGCCCCGGCTATACCCTGTTCACGGAGCAGCTCGCGCTGTCGCTCGCCTTCCACGTCGTCCAGCGCTATCCGGCCGACCAGGTCCGCCCGGTCGAGCCCGTCCCGCCGCCCGCCTTGCCGCCCCGCACCTTGCGCCGGCTCGTCGAGTTCGTGCGCGCCGATCCCGGCGCCGCGATCACCTTGCAGGATCTCGCCCGGGTGGCAGGGCTCAGCCCCTCTCACCTGACCCGCGCCTTCAAGCGCAGCACGGGCACGACCCCGCACCGCTTCGTCCTGCGGGAGCGGCTGATGCTCGCGCAAGACCTCCTGTCCCGGTCGGATCTGGATCTCGCGGAGGTCGCGCTCCAAAGCGGATTCTCCTCGCAATCGCATCTCGGCGCGGCCTTCCGAACCATGACCGGCCTGTCTCCGGGTCGGTACCGGCGATTGCGGCGCGGCTGACGGCATTTTTCTGACAGGCCGGCGGGTCGAGGCGCGTTTTCCGAGAGACGTCCGCCGGCGACCTGGACAGCTTCCCCGATCGGCCTCCGCGCGAGAAGGCCGGCATCTGGGGGAAGGCCGCATGGTTTCCACGAGCAGCATGACGGGAAGCGCGATCGCTCCCGGGACGGCGCCCATCGAGGACACGAGCCTCACCGGGTTCTACAGGGATATGACCGCGCCGGAGCGGCGTACCTTCTGGGCCTGCGCGGCCGGGTGGGCGCTCGACGGCATGGACTTCATGATCTACCCGCTGGTCATCGGGACGATCATCAAGCTCTGGAACGTGGATGCGGGCACCGCAGGTCTCGCCGGCACGGTGACGCTTCTCGCCTCCGCCTTCGGCGGCTGGGGCGCAGGCTTCCTCGCCGACCGGATCGGACGCGTGCGCACGTTGCAGCTGACGATCCTCTGGTTCTCGTTCTTCTCGCTCCTCTGCGCCTTCGCGCAGAACTTCGACCAGCTCCTGATCTGTCGGGCGCTTCTCGGCCTCGGATTCGGCGGCGAATGGGCGGCAGGCGCTGTTCTCATGGGCGAGACCATCCGGGCGCAGTATCGCGGACGCGCGGTCGGCTCCGTTCAGTCCGGCTGGGCGATCGGCTGGGGGCTTGCCGTGATCGCACAGGCGGCTCTCTTCTCGTACCTCCCGGCCGACCAGGCCTGGCGCTGGATGTTCGCGATCGGGGCCCTGCCGGCGCTCCTCGTGTTCTACCTGCGGGCCTACGTGGAGGAGCCGCCCGTGGCGGCCGAGACGCGCGCCCGGGCCGCCGCCAAGGGCGACAATCCTTCGATCGGGGAGATCTTCTCCGGCTCGATCCTGAAGACGACCGTGCTCGCCTCGCTCGTCGCGACGGGCTGCCAGGGCGGCTACTACGCGATCACGTTCTGGGTGCCGCGCTTCCTCACGACCGAGCGCAAGCTCTCCATCGTGTCCTCGACCGGCTACCTCGCCGCGCTGATCATCGGCTCGTTCGTGGGCTACCTCGTGGGAGCCTGGTTCGCCGACCGGTACGGCCGGCGCAACCTCTTCCTGGTGTTCTCGGTCGGCGCGATCGCGGTCGTGATGGCCTACACTCAGCTGCCGCTCTCGAATGAGATCCTCTGGGTCCTGGGCTTCCCGCTCGGCTTCTTCGCTTCGGGCTACTTCTCCGGCATGGGCGCGTTCTTGACCGAGCTCTATCCGACGCGCCTGCGCGGCTCGGGCCAGGGCTTCTGCTACAATTTCGGACGGGGAATCGGGGCGCTGTTCCCTTTCCTGGTCGGCACCCTGTCGCAGACGACCACGCTCGCGAACGCGATCTGCATCTTCGCGGTCGGAGCCTACGCGCTCTTCTTCATCGCGGCCTACGCTTTGCCCGAGACGCGCGGGAAGGTTCTCCAGGCGGATGCGTGAGGCTTTCCCGTCGATCAGGGAGGCGCCGGCCTGTCCGGCGCCCGCCCCCTCGCTCGATCGACCGACCCGCTATACGATTCCTCCGGGGGGGGTCGACACCCACGCCCACGTCATCGGGGCGCCGCCGGCCTACCCCTTCGTGAGCCCGCGCAGCTACACCCCGCCGCCGGCGCCGCTCGAGGCCTATCTCGCGATGCTGGACGCGACGGGCATGGCCTACGGCGTCCTGATCCAGGTGAGCGTCCACGGCACGGACAACCGGCTCCTGCTCGAGGCGCTGCGGAGCGAGCCGGCGCGGCTGCGCGGGGTCGCCGTGATCCCGCTCGGGCTTCCTGACCGGGAACTCGCCGCTCTCAAGGAAGCCGGCATCGTCGGGCTTCGCCTCAACGTCCTCTACGGGGGCGGGATCGGCTTCGACGCGCTCGAGGCCTATGGCGCCCTCGCGCGCGAGATGGGCTGGCATCTCCAGTTCCTCGTCGACGCGCGCGACCTCCCGCCGCTTGCCGGCCGGCTGTCGCGGCTGCCCGTGCCGTACGTCGTCGACCATATGGGTCATGTCCCGACCTCGGCCGGGATCGAGGATCCGGGATTTCGTACGCTCGTCGACCTCGTCCGCGACGGCGCCTGGGTGAAGCTCCAGGGCGCTTTCCGGACCTCGGTCGAGGGGCCGCCTTACCGCGACACGATCCCGTTCGCGCGCGCCCTCGCCGAGGCCGCCCCCGAGCGCTGCCTGTGGGGCTCGGATTGGCCGCACGTCGCGAATTGGGGTCCGATGCCGAAGGTCGGCGACCTCCTCGACCTCCTGGCCGATTGGGTGCCGGACGAGACGCGCCGCCGCCGGCTCTTCGTCGACAACCCGCACCGGCTCTACGGCTTCCCGCCCTCGCCCGCTCGCGGAGCCGGATGATCGCTAAGGAAGCGTCAACTTCGCTTGCCCAGGCTGGCCGACGAGACGAGGCCAGCGAATCATGGCGAGCCGCCCGGCCGAGCCGCCGACCTATTCCCTTGTGATCCCGATCTACAACGAGGAAGCGGTTCTCCCGGTCCTGCTGCATCGGCTCGACCGGCTGCTCGAGCGGCTGGACGGTCCGGCCGAGGTGATCATCGTCGACGACGGCAGCCGGGACGCGGGCAGCATCGTGGCGGCCGCGCGGGCGATGAGCGATCCGCGCTACCGTTACCTCGCCCTGTCGCGCAATTTCGGCCACCAGATCGCGATCACGGCAGGCCTCGACGCGGCGGAGGGCGACGCCGTCGTGATCATGGATGCCGACCTGCAGGACCCGCCGGAGGTCGTGCTCGAGCTCGCCGCGAAGTGGCGGGACGGCTTCGACGTCGTCTACGCCCGTCGCGTCACCCGGCAGGGCGAAAGCCGCTTCAAGCGCTGGACCGCCGCCGTCTTCTACAGGCTCCTCGGCAAGCTCACCTCGGTCGAGATCCCGGCGAATGTCGGTGACTTCCGGCTCGTCGACCGGAAGGTGCTCGACGCGTTTCGGGCCATGCCCGAGCGCGACCGCTTCGTGCGCGGCATGTTCGCTTGGCTCGGCTTCAGCCAGACCGAGATCGCCTTTCACCGGGAGGGCAGGAACGCGGGCCGGACGAAGTACAACGCGGCCAAGATGATCCGCCTCGCGCTCGACGGGATCGTCGCGTTCTCCGACGTGCCGCTGCGGCTCGCGCTCTGGGCCGGCATGCTCGTCTCGTTCTGCGCTCTCGCCTACGGCAGCTACGTCATCTGGCTCGCCTTCCATGACACGAGGCTTGTCTCGGGCTGGGCCTCGACCGTCGTGGTGATCTCGCTGCTCAGCGGCGTGAACCTCCTGATGACGGGCATCACGGGCCTCTATGTCGGGCGCATCCACAGCGAGGTGAAGAGCCGCCCGCTCTACGTGGTCGGGCGGACCGTCAACCTCGACCTCGCGACCGTGCCGGACCGCATTCCGGAAGCCCCCAGGCGCCCCGCGCGCCGTCTCGCCTCGTAGGCGGCCGGGTCGGGAGAGGCTCCATGTCCGTCTCGGCCCTGAGCCGACCCGTGGCGGTCACGGCCGCCCGCCTGGCGAGGCGCGACCGGCTCGATCCGGTGCTGTTCGGGCTCGCGACCTTCGCGACCCTGGTGGTCATTTCGGACGCGCTTCTGCAGGACCCGGACACGCTCTGGCACGTCGCGGTCGGCGGCCGGATCTGGCGCTGCCTGTGCGTGCCCTGGACGGATACCTATTCCCACACCTTCGCGGGCGAACCCTGGATCGCGAAGGAATGGCTGTCGCAGCTCCTTCTCTTCGGGGCGCATGCGGTCGCCGGCTGGCGCGGCGTCACGCTGCTCACCGCCGCGACGCTCGCCGGAACCTACGCCCTGCTCTTCGGCGCCCTCCGGCAGCACCTGCGCACCACCCTGGCGCTCGCCGTGACGCTCGTCGCGGTGATGGTGTCCGCCGGGCACTTCCTCGCCCGGCCGCATGTCTTCGCCTTGCTTACGCTCCTCCTGTGGACCTGCGGGCTCGTCGCGGCCGCCGAGCGGGGCCGGGAGCCGCCCGCCCGACTGCTCCTGGTCCTGATCCTGTGGGCCAACCTCCACGGCTCCTTCACGATCGCCTTCCCCTTGGCCGGTCTGTTCGCGCTGGAGGCTTGGCTCGCGGCGGGGCGCGGCCGCCGCCGGGAGGTGACGGTCCGGTGGGGCGCCTTCCTGGCGGCCGCCCTCGCGGCATCCTGCATCACGCCCTACGGGCTGAACGCGACCCTCGTGACCGTGACGCTGTTCGGCAGCGGCGAGACGATGCCCTTCGTCACGGAATGGCAGCCGCTGAAGCTCGACATGATCGGGATCGTGGCGGTGGGGAGCGCGGCCGCGGTCGCGGCGGCGCTCGCGGCGAGGCCGCGCCGCAACGCCGCTCGTCTCCTTGCGGTAGCCCTGTTCACGACCATGATGCTGCGGCACGGCCGCTTCCTTGACATGTTTGCGATCGCCGTGCCGCTCGTGGCGGCCGCGCCGATCGCGCGCCTCCGGCCGGCTTGGAGCCGGGTAGCGGAGCTCGCGCCGGTGCCGGGCGCCGGCGCGTCGCTCCGGCTCGCGGGCGGAGCCGTCGCGCTCGCCACCCTCCTGGCAGCGCTCGTGATCCTGCCGCGGCCCGAGCCGAGCCGGAGCGTGACGCCGGTCGCGGCTCTCGCCGCGGCCCGGAGCCTCGGGGCGACCGGTCCCGTCTACAACGACTACGATTTCGGCGGCTTCCTGATGGCCGAGGGCGTGCCCACCTTCATCGACGGGCGCACGGACCAGCTCTTCCTGGGCGGCTTCATCTCCGGCCTCTACCGAGACCTTCGCAGGCAGGACAACGGGCCGTTCCTGGCCCGGCTCGATCGCTTCGGGGTCGGCTGGGCCCTCGTGCGGCCGCAGAGCCTCGAGGCGCGTCATCTGGCCGGCGCGGCCGGCTGGCGACGCGCCTACGTGGACGACACCGCGACCGTCTATCTGCGGCTCTGAGGCGGTCCGCTCCACCCGTTGCCCGGGCCGGCGGCAGCGACTAAGGGGCCGCATGGCCGGCCCGCCCTCTCCCACCATCGGTTACGACGATTTCGCCAAGGTCGACATCCGGGTCGGGATCGTCGTCGAGGCGGCGCCGTTTCCCGAGGCCCGCAAGCCCGCGATCAAGCTCGTCATCGATTTCGGACCCGAGCTCGGCCGCCGGAAGAGCTCGGCCCAGATCACCCGGCATTACGCGCCGGAGAGCCTGGTGGGCCGGCGTGTCCTCTGCGTCGTGAACTTCCCGCCGCGCCAGATCGGGCCGATGCGCTCCGAGGTACTGACCCTCGGGGTGCCGGACGCGTCGGGCGAGGTCGTCCTGATCGCGCCGGACCAGGACGTACCGCTCGGCGGCCGGCTGTTTTGACGGCGTCCGGCGGGTCGGGGAGCCGGGTCCTCCTCGGCCTCTGCCTCGTGATGACCGCGCTCAACCTGCGGCCCGTCTTCTCGAGCCTCTCGGCCGTGCTGCCCGAGGTCCTGGCCGGAACGGGCAGCGGTCCGGTCGCGGCGAGCCTCCTCACGACGGTGCCGGTCGTCTGCCTCGGCCTGTTCGCGCCCGTCGCGCCCGCCTTCGCGGGCCGGTTCGGGGCCGAGCGGCTCATCTTCCTGCTTCTTCTCGTCCTGGCAGGCGGCACGGCCCTACGCGGCGTCGCTCAGGTCGAGGCGATCCTCTTGGGCTCCGTCCTGGCCGCCGGCTCGATCGCCGCGATGAACGTGCTGCTCCCCGGCCTCGTGAAGCGCGATTTCGCCGACCGCATCTCGCTCATGACGGGCCTCTTCAGCATGGCGTTGTGCGCCGGCGCCGCGCTCGCGGCCGGGATCACGGTGCCGGTCGCCCGGGCGCTCGGCGGTTCCTGGGAGGCTGCGCTCGCGTCCTGGGCCATCCCGGCGATCGTCGCGGCCGGGCTCTGGCTCCTCTGCCCGTCTCCACGGCGGGCGGCACGGCTCCAGCCGGCCCGAACCGGCCCGCCGCTCTGGCGCGATCCGCTCGCCTGGCAGGTGACTTTGTTCATGGGCTCGCAATCCGCCCT
>JAFAPJ010000383.1 GCA_019247255.1 Methylobacteriaceae bacterium
CGCGCCCGGCGCGAGCTTCACCTACCGTTTCCGCCCGCCCGATCCGGGAACGTCGCTCGTCCGCCCGCTCGTGCTCGGGCGCTCGGGCGAGCCGGCCGGCCGCGGCCTCGCGGGGCTCCTCGTCGTCGAGGAGCGCGAGCCCGTCCCGGTCGATGCCGAATACGCGCTCGTGGTCCGGGATTGGCGGCTCGAGCCGTCCGGCGCGCTCGCGCCGTTCGGCGATCCGCGCGAAGCGGCGCTCGCGGGGCGGCTCGGGCACCGGCTCGCCGTCGACGGCGGGGACGCGCCGAAGCGGATCGAGGCGGCTCCCGGCTCACGGATCCGGATCCGGCTGGCGAACGCCTGCAACGCACGCATCCTTCGGCTCCGTTTCGACGATCTGCGGGTCTTCGTGACGGGCGTCGACGGCCAGCCCGCGGACAAGTTCGAGCCGCTGCGCTCGTCCCTCCCCTTCCCGCCCGGCAGCCGCTACGACATCGTGCTCGACCTGCCGCGCAGCCCCGGCGCCAAGGGTGCGATCACGGCGCTCGTCGGGGACGGGCTGCCGCTCGTCGCGCTCGGGACGACGGACGCGCCGGCCCGCCCCGAGCGCCCGCCGATCGCGGCTCCCGCGCCGAACCCGCTCCTGCCGGCCGAGATCAAGCTGCAGGCGGCGCTCCGGCGCGACGTCCTGATCCTGGGCGGCGCGAGCCGCGGGCCGGACGGGCAGCTGACCTTCCCGGGGCCGGGCAAGCCGATCTGGAGCGTCAACGGCGAGCCGGGTTCGGCTGCCGCCCCGCCGCTTCTCCAGGCCAAGCGCGGGCAGCCGGTCGTCCTCGGGATCACGAACCGCACGGGCTTCCCGCAGCCGCTGCATCTTCACGGCCATGTCGCGCGCCTGCTGCACCCGCTCGACGACGGCTGGGAGCCCTATTGGATGGACACCTTCCAGGTGCCGGAGGGCAAGACCGTCCACATCGCCTTCGTGGCGGACAATCCGGGCCGTTGGCTCCTCGGCTCGACCGTGCTCGAGCGGCTCGATGCCGGGCTCTGGACCTCCTTCGAGGTGACCTGAATGAGCGTTTCCCTGCTTTCGTCGCTTCCGCTCGCCCTCCTCTCGGCGGCCGCGCTCGCGACGCCGCTCGCGGCGGCGCCCGACCTCGCGGCCTATCGCTGGAAAGCGCGCCTCCTCGTCGTGATCGCGCCGGATCCGGGCGACCCGCGGCTCGGGGAGCAGCGGCGCATCGCGGAGGCGGACCACCAGGGCTTCGCGGAGCGCGACCTCACGGTGCTCGAGGCGGTCGGCGCGGACGCGGTTGCGCTCCGGCGCCGGTTCGGCGTGCCGCCCGAAGCTTTCCGGGCCATCCTCGTCGGCAAGGACGGCGCTGCGAAGCTCGTGTCGGACCGCCCGCTCGGCCCCGACCGCCTTTTCCGGGAGATCGACGCGATGCCGATGCGACAGGACGAGATGCGCAGAAACGAGCCGAAAGGACGACGCTCATGACGACCGACATCCGCCGCGAGCTCGTCGTGGTCCCGGGCAAGTCGGCGCATCTCGACCGCATCGACCCGCGCGACGCCTCGCTCGTCGGCGACAAGGAGGAGGCGCGCGAGAGGCTCGCGGCCGACGTCGAGGCGATCGCCGACCTGCAGGAGCGGCTCTATGCCGAGCGTTCGCGCGCGCTCCTCGTCATTCTTCAGGGCATGGACACGGCCGGCAAGGATTCGACCATCCGGGCCGTCTTCAACACCACGGGACCGAGCGGGGTGATCGTGACGCCCTTCGGGCGGCCGACGCCGGAGGAGCTCGCGCACGACTTTCTCTGGCGCGTCCACAAGGTCTGCCCGCCGCGCGGCACGATCGGGGTCTTCAACCGCTCGCATTACGAGGACGTGCTCGCGGGCCGGGTGCGCAAGCTTGTCTCCAAAGATGTCATCAAGCACCGCTACGACCAGATCAATCAGTTTGAATCCCTCATCTCCTCCTCGACGCATATCCTCAAGATCATGCTGCACATCTCTAAGGACGAGCAGCGCGAGCGCCTGCAGGCGCGGCTCGACGACCCCGAGAAACACTGGAAGTTCGACCCGGGCGACCTCGAGGATCGCAAGCTGTGGGACGAGTACATGGAGGCCTACGAGACGGTGCTGACCGACTGCTCGACTGAGGCGGCCCGGTGGTACGTCGTGCCGAGCGACCGCAAATGGGCCCGCAACGCGATGGTGGCGGCGCTGGTGCGCGTGACGCTCGAGGACATGGACCCGCGCTACCCGAAGGTGGACTGGAAGGCGTCGGATTTCGAGGTGCGCTGACCGGGCCGCTCCGCCCGCCCAAGACGCGGGGGACGTCGCTGCGGGGGGGCCTTGCGGTCCGGGGAAAGGCGATGCGCGAGGACGTGCCCCCACCGCTCATCCCGGCAAGCCGGAATCCAGGACCACCCTCGAGCGCCTGCGCCCCGGCTTGTGCCGGGGCGCGCGGGAACCGTCCCGATCAAGGTTGACAGTCACAGGAATATATGCTGTAGGTGGGTTGCCTTCGCC
The DNA here is from genome assembly GCA_019247255.1 of Methylobacteriaceae bacterium. Taxonomy (GTDB): domain Bacteria; phylum Pseudomonadota; class Alphaproteobacteria; order Rhizobiales; family Beijerinckiaceae; genus Enterovirga. The sequence continues at coordinate 2,521 of JAFAPJ010000383.1, forward strand.
CGACGGGGACGTGTGCGCAGCG
>JAFAPJ010000384.1 GCA_019247255.1 Methylobacteriaceae bacterium
AGTTCGCCGTCATCCCGACCGGGCGATCGCCGGCCTGCGTCGTGACGATCGTCACCCCCGTCGGAAACTGGCCGAGAGCGCGCCGGAATTCGCCCGCCTCGAAGCGACGCTCGCCGATCTCGACCTCGCTCATCCGATCTCCCGGGTTCCGTCCCTTGCGGCTCCGACGCCGAACCTACAGCGTGGCGCCGCCTTGTGGAGCCCGGCATGCTGTCCGACCGTATCGAGCACAAGTGGATCGAAGCTTTCGCCGACGTGATCCGGCGTTGCGGCGTGCGTCAGGGCGATCCCGCCGCGATCCTGTCTGAGACGCAATCCCGTCAGCTCAACGTCCAGCTGACGGAACTTGCCCTCCTGCGGCTCGGTGCGCGGCCCTTTCACCTTGTCGTGCCTACGCCCGCGAACCCGCATCCGGTCCCGGTGCGCTCGACAGGCGCGAGCGAGGCGATCGGCGGGCTCGCCCCCGTCGTCTCGGCCTGCGTCGCGGCGGGGTTCGTGATCGACCTTACGCTCGAAGGGCTGATGCACGCCCCCGAGACACCCGCGATCCTCAAGGGCGGCGCGCGGATCCTCGCCATCTCCAACGAGCATCCGGAGGCGCTCGAGCGGCTGGCGCCTGACGACAGGCTCGCGGAGCGCGTCCGCAACGCCGCACGTCGCCTGCGCGGGACTCGCGAGATGCGGGTCACCTCGCCGCACGGAACCGACCTTACGGCCCGGATGGAGGGCGCCTCGACGGTCGGCATCTGGGGCTGGACGGAGAAGCCCGGCACGCTCGCGCATTGGCCGGGCGGCCTCGTCGTCTCCTTCCCGCGCGCCGGCAGCGTCGACGGCACGCTCGTCCTCGCGCCGGGCGACGCCAATCTCACCTTCAAGCGCTACGTCGAGAGCCCGGTGCGTCTGACCATCGCGGCGGATTACGTGACGGCGCTGGACGGCCACGGCGTCGATGCCCGGCTCATGCGCGACTACCTGGCGGCCTGGGGCGACCGCGACGCGTACGCGGTCAGCCATGTCGGCTTCGGCATGAACCCGCGGGCGCGCTACGAGGCGCTCAGCATGTACGGGCAGCGCGACACGAACGGCACCGAGCTCCGGGCGGTCGCGGGCAATTTCCTGTTCTCGACCGGCGCGAACGAGTTCGCGGGCCGGCACACGGCCGGGCATTTCGACCTGCCCGTGATGGGCACCACGATCGCGCTCGACGGCGAGGTCGTGGTTCGCGACGGGGCGCTCCTCGACGTGTTCTGACGCTATCCATGGTCGGCGCCGACCGCCTCGGCGACGGAGCGGAAGCCATCCCGTCGCAAGAGCGCCGCGAGCTCGCGCTTGATCCGCGGCACGAGCCCCGGCCCTTCATAGACGAGGGCCGTGTAAAGCTGGACGAGCGAAGCGCCGGCCCTGATCTTGGCGTAAGCGTCCGCGCCGGACGCGACGCCCCCGCAGCCGACCAGCGGCACCCGTCCGCCCGTGAGCCGGTAGAGGTCGCGGAGCTTCCCGGTCGAGAACGCGAGGAGCGGCGCGCCGGACAGGCCGCCGGTCTCACTTCTCGCGGAGCTCCGCAGGCTTGCAGGCCGAGCCACGGTCGTGTTGCCCATCACGAGCCCGTCGAGGCGGCATTCGAGCGCGACCTCCGCGGCGTCGGCGAGCGCCGCGTCGTCGAGGTCCGGCGCGAGCTTCACGAGGAGAGCTGGACGCGGCTCGGTGGCGTCGCGCGCCGCCGCGACCGCCCGGACGATGCCGGCCATCGCGACGCGACCCTGCAGGTCGCGCAGCCCCGGCGTGTTCGGGGACGAGACGTTGATGACCGCGAAATCGACGTGAGGTCCCAGCGCCCGCATGCCGGCGACGTAATCCGCAACCTCGTCCAGGCTGTCCTTGTTCTTCCCGAGATTCGCGCCGACGAGGCCGCGTCGCGTCCGCCGCGCAAGCCGCGCCGCGACGACCGTCAGCCCGTCGCTGTTGAGGCCGTAGCGGTTGATGACGGCCCGGTCCTCCGCGAGCCGGAAGACGCGCGGGCGCGGGTTTCCCGGCTGCGGGCGCGGCGTGACCCCGCCGATCTCGACGTGACCGAAGCCGAGCGCCAGGCACGCGTCGGGCGCCTCGCCGTGCTTGTCGAAGCCGGCGGCAAGGCCGAGCGCATTCGGGAAATCGCGACCCCAGAGGGTCGTCGCGAGGATCGGGTCGTCCGGGGCGGCCGGCGGCAGCGGCGCCCGGCGCAGGCCCGCGATCGCGAGCCGGTGCGCAGCCTCCGGGTCGAGATGCGCGAGCGCGGGGCCGAGCGCGCGATACGCGATCCCGGCGAAGCCGAGGAGGTTCAGCGCTCGCGCTCGCGGCGGAGCGAGCGCTCGTGCAGGAGCACCATCAGGTATCCGACCGCGACGGAGGCAGCCGGCGCCACCACGAAGGCTAGAAACCAATACTCGTTCATCTGTCGAGGCTCAGCAGCACCCGTCTCGCGACCAGATGTAAGCCGAGGAGCGCAACGATCCAACCCGTCATGCCGCCCGCCAACGCCCCGACGTCAATGACAGAGCGGAAGTTCCTGATATTATAGACGTAACCCGCGACCGGCGTGGCGATCCCGACCGTGAAGCACGACGTTGCCATCGTGTTCAAAGGCGTCGCGAGAAGCTTCGTGCGCTCGATCTGCGCGGGCGACATCGCTCACTCGGGCGTCCGGTCCGCCCCGCCATGCGCCTTCGACCAAGCGGCCGGCTCGTGCAGGAACGACTCGACCTCGCCCAGGATCTCGGGGGCGAAGCGGCTCTCTGACTTCGCGACCGCGAGCACGTCCCACCAGGTCGCGAGGTGGTGGAGGGTGACGCCGGCCTCCGCCAGCACGGCCGGGCTCTGCGGGAAGATGTTGTAGTAGAAGACGACGAAGACGTGCGAGACCTCGGCGCCGGCTTCCCGCAAGGCCTTGCAGAAGGTGATCTTGGAGCGGCCGTCGGTCGTGAGATCCTCGACGAGCAACGTCCGCTGGCCTTCGAGCACGTGTCCTTCGATCTGCGCGTTGCGGCCGAAGCCCTTCGGCTTCTTGCGCACGTACTGCATCGGCAGGGCGAGCCGGTCCGCCATCCAGGCCGCGAACGGGATGCCGGCCGTCTCGCCGCCCGCCACGACGTCGAAGCGCTCGAACCCCGCCTCGCGGCAGACGAGCGAGGCGCCGAGATCGATCAGCGTCCCGCGCACGCGCGGGAACGAGATCAGCCGCCGGCAATCGATGTAGACGGGGCTCGCCCAGCCCGAGGTGAAGATGAAGGGCGCGCTCTCCATGAAGCGCACGGCCTCGACCTCGAAGAGCATGCGGGCGACCGTCCGAGCGACCTCCTCGCGGCTCGCGAAACCCACACCCTGAAACATCCCGCCCCCGCTTACTCGACGACGCGCCAGCGGACCTGCCCGCCGCCGCGATAGACCGGGATCGCCGCGTCTGGCCCGTCAACGGCGATCGTCGCCGGGACGGTCCACCCGGCCCGCTCCAGCGTGATCGTGTCCGGGTTCGGCGCGAGCCCGTAATGGCGCGCCCCGAAGAGGGAGGCGAAGCCTTCGAGCTTGTCGAGCGCCCCCTCCTCGTCGAACACGCTCGCATAGGTCTCGATCGCGACCGGCGCCGTGAAGACCCCCGCCGCGGCCGGCATCGCGGCCTTGCGGGCGAGCGGGTGCGGCGCGGAATCGGTGCCGAGGAAGTAGCAGGGCTCGCCCGAGGTCGCCGCGGCGCGCAGCGCCTTCCGGTCCCGCTCCGTCTTGGCGACCGGCATGCAGTAGAGATCTGGCCGCATGCCGTGCCCGAGCATGTCGGTCCGCGTCACCTCGAGATGATGGGCGGTGATCGTGCCGGCGACCTGAGGGAACTTGGCACTTACGAAATCGACCGCCGCGGCCGTCGTCAGATGCTCCATCACCATCTTCAGCCCGGGGAAGCGCTCGGTGAGCGGCCCGAGACGCAGGTCGATGAAGGCCTCCTCGCGGTCGAAGATGTCGATCGCCGGGTCGACCTCCTCGCCGTGCATGAGGAAAAGCATGCCGATCTTCTCGGCCCGTTCGAGCACCCGGTCGATGCGGCGCAGATCGGTGACGCCATGAGCCGCGTTCGTGGTCGCGTGCGCGGGATAGAGCTTCAGCGCCGTGAATAACCCGTCCCGGAAGCCGCGCTCGACGTCATCCGGATCGGTGTCATGCGTCAGGTAGCAGGTCATCAGCGGCTCGAAGCGCGAGCCGGGCGGGCGGGCGGCGCGCAGCCGCTCGCGATATTCGGCAGCCTGGGCGGCGGTCTCGACCGGCACCGCGAGGTTCGGCATCGCGATCGCGCGTCCGAAGACCCGGGCGGTGTGCGGGACGACCGCCGCCGCCATCGCGCCGTCGCGGAAATGAACGTGGAAATCGTCCGGCCGGGTGATCGTGAGGCGCTCGGTCATGGGCTCCGTCATAGCGCGGCCCGGGCGCGCTGGAAGCCCGGATCGCGCGTCATGCGCCGACCGAGGCCGCCGCGATCTCGGCCGAGAGCGCGCGGACGGCCGCGAGGGGGTCCGGCGCGCCCGTGACGGGGCGGCCGACCACGAGGTAATCGGCCCCGGCAGCGATCGCTTGGCCCGGAGTCATCACGCGCTTCTGGTCGCCCGACTCAGCCCCGGCCGGGCGAATGCCCGGGATGACGAGCGCGATCGCGCGGCCGAGATGCTCCCTAAGAAGCCGTGCTTCGGTCGGCGCGCAGACGATCCCGTCGACGCCGGCCGCGCGGGCGTCCTCCGCCCGCCGCCTGACGAGATCGGCGACGGGCGCCGCGTAGCCGGCCACGCGGGCGTCGCCGTCGTCCATTGAGGTGAGAACCGTGACGCCGAGAAGCTGCAGCCCTGACCCGGCACGGCCCGCCACGGCGGCCCTCAGCGTCTGCGGATAGGCATGGACCGTGAGGAAGCGCGCCCCGAACCCGGCAAGCGACCGCACTCCCTCCTCGACCGTGCGGGGGATGTCGTGGAGCTTCAGGTCGAGGAAGACCTCACGATCCTGGCGAATCAGACGCTCCGCGAGGGCGAGCCCGCCCATATAGGCAAGCTGATGGCCGATCTTGAGCACGACCGGCTCGCCCGAGAGCCGCTCGGCCAAGGCCTCCGCGGCCGCGACGCTCGGCACGTCCAGCGCGACGATGAGCCGGCGCGCCGCCTCGCTCCCTTTCGGACCGCCCACAAAAAACTCCCGGCCTGCGGGCCGGGAGTGTTCCGCCGAGCGGCGTCGGTCAAGCCGGCGCGCGTCCCTGCATGTGGACGGGCGGCGGTGCCGCCCGAGCCTCAGTACCGGAAGCCGGCGTGCCGGTAGCCGTAGCCGCGGTACCCGTAGCCATAGCCATAGCGAGGGCCATAGAACGCGCTGCGATAGCCGTAGCGCGGGCCGTAATAGAACCCCGGCCGATAATACCCGTAATAGGCCGGCGCGTAGTAGCGGCGGTACGGATAGTAGCCATACGGGTAACCGTAGCCATAGCCGTAATAGGCCGGATAGCCGCCGTAATAACCGCCGTACGTGCTGGCGGCCGCGGCCGCGCCGATCACGCCGAGCGCCGCGCCGGCGACGAACGGACCCGCACCGTAGCCGTAACGGCGGCCGTAATAGCCGCGATACCCGCCGCCGTAATACCCGCGATATCCGCCGTAATAGCGGACCTGCGTGGTCGCGGCGGGGCTCCCGGCGACCGCTGTCGCCGACCCAACCGCCGCCGGAGCCGCCATCGTGGCTCCCGCGCTGCCCAACACGGCCGTCGCGGCGAGACCGCCGGCAGCGACCAAACCCTTCCATCCCGAAATGCGCATGCTGCTCTCCTCGGAGAACGTCGCCCTTGGGCGATCAAACGGCGCCGCGACGGCAGCGTTCCCCGAGCCGAGGCTCAGCGTCAACTCTAAACCTGCGGCAGGCTGCCGCCCGGTGGTCAGCCCTTGCGGCGCAGCACGGGGGCGCGCTGCCGCGTGTACCGACGCTCGCGCACGATCCGGACGTGCGCGGTCTCGTGGTAGCCGTGGAAGGGGCCGCCGCGGTAGTAGG
>JAFAPJ010000563.1 GCA_019247255.1 Methylobacteriaceae bacterium
CCGATGCTGCGCGAGACCTTCGCGCCGATCCTCTACGTGACGCGCTATGACGCGCTCGCCGACGCGATCGCGCTGCAGAACGCGGTCGGCGCCGGGCTCTCCTCCTCGATCTTCACGCTCGACCTGCGCGAGGCCGAGACCTTCCTGTCGGCGGCCGGCTCCGATTGCGGGATCGCGAACGTGAATATCGGCCCGTCGGGGGCGGAGATCGGCGGCGCCTTCGGGGGCGAGAAGGAGACGGGCGGCGGGCGCGAATCGGGCTCCGATTCGTGGCGCGCCTACATGCGGCGGGCGACGAACACGATCAATTACGGCCGCGCGCTCCCGCTCGCGCAGGGCGTCACCTTCGAGGTGGAGGGCTGAAGGGTTGCGGCGGCCTGGCAGGGTTGCCCTCGCTGACCCGCTGCTCTATGTCCCGAAGCGCGATCCGCGGTAGCTCAGTGGTAGAGCAGCCGGCTGTTAACCGGCTGGTCGTAGGTTCGAATCCTACCCGCGGAGCCAAGGAATCGGGGCGCATTCAGCCGCCCTCTCGATCGCTCTTCGACCAGTATGGGCGCCTTTGTACGGCGTTCACCGCCCCGTCACGCCAGCTCGACCGCCCGCCCGTCCTGCAACGTCACCCGGCGGTCCATGCGGCCGGCGAGCTCGAGGTTGTGGGTTGCGACGAGCGCCGCGAGCCCTGAGGCGCGCACGAGCGAGATCAGGGTCGCGAAGACGTGCGAGGAGGTCTGCGGGTCGAGGTTGCCGGTGGGCTCGTCCGCGAGGAGGAGCCGCGGCGCGTTCGCGACCGCGCGGGCGATCGCGACCCGCTGCTGCTCGCCTCCCGAGAGCTCGGCCGGGCGGTGAACGAGCCGCTCCTTCAGCCCGAGAAACGAGAGGAGCTCGGCCGCACGGTCCCGCGCCTGGCGCCGCGACAGGCCGCGGATCATCTGCGGGATGACCACGTTCTCGAGCGCCGAGAACTCGGGCAGGAGATAGTGGAACTGGTAGACGAAGCCGATCTCCTCCCGGCGCAGGCGCGTCCGCTCGGGATCGCCGAGGCCTGCGGTCGCGCGGCCGCCGATCGTGACCTCGCCGCCGTCCGGCCGCTCGAGGAGCCCCGCGACGTGGAGCAGGGTCGACTTGCCGGCGCCGGAGGGCGCGACGAGCGCTACCATCTCGCCCGGGCGGATCGCGAGGTCGACCCCGCGCAGGATCTCGAGATGCCCGTCGCCCTCGCGGTAGCGCCGCACGACCCCCGACAGGCGCAGAGCGGGCTCGGTCCCCTCCCCCATCAGCCGTAGCGCAGCGCCTGGACCGGATCGAGCCGGGCGGCGCGCCAGGACGGGTAGAGCGTCGCGAGGAGCGACAGGCCGAGCGCGAGCGTCACGACGGTCACGACCTCGCGGCCGTTCACCTCGGCCGGGAGCCGCGACAGGAAGTAGAGCTCGGCCGGAAACAGGTTCGTGTTCGTGAGCCGCGAGAGGAATTGCCGGATCGACTCGATGTTGAGCGAGAAGACGAGGCCGAGCGCGAAGCCCGCGAGCGTGCCGACGACGCCGATCGAGGCGCCCGTGAGCAGGAACACCCGCATCACCGCGCCGCGCGTCGCGCCCATCGTGCGCAGGATCGCGATGTCGCTCGACTTGTCCTTCACGAGCATGATGAGGCCCGAGACGATGTTGAGCGCCGCGACCAGCACGATGAGGGTGAGGATCAGGAACATGACGTTCCGCTCGACCTCCAGCGCCGAGAAGAAGGTGCGGTTGCGCTGCCGCCAATCGGTGACGAGGATCGGCCGCTCGGCCGCCATGTCGATCGCGGCGCGCGCCTCGTCGACCCGGTCCGCGTTGTCGAGGAAGACCTCGATCACGGTCGCGTCGCCCTCGCGGTTGAAGAAGGTCTGGGCGTCGGCGAGCGGGATGTAGACGAAGCTCGCGTCGAACTCGGACATGCCGATCTCGAACACGGCTTTGATCGGGAAGGACTTGATGCGCGGCGCCGTCCCGAACGGCGTCTGCGCCCCGCGCGGCGTGATGAGCGTGATCGTGTCGCCGGCCTGGAGCGAGAGCGCGTCGGCAAGGCGCCGGCCGATGGCGGCGCCGCCCGACGTGTCGAAATCGGCGAGCGTGCCCTGGCGCACGTTGTCGGCGATCGAAGGCACGCGCTGAAGGTCCTGGCCGCGCAGGCCGCGCACCAGGACGCCGCTGCCGCCATAGGGCGAGGACGCGAAGGCCTGGCCCTCGACCATCGGGATCGCCCGGCGCACGCCGTAGAGGTTCGACAGGCGCTCCGAGACCTCGGCGTAATCCGTCAGCGGCGTGTCGATCGCCGCGACGAAGACGTGGCCGTTGATGCCCACGATCTTGTCGAGAAGCTCGTGGCGGAAGCCGTTCATGACGGACAGCACGATGATCAGCACCGCGACGCCGAGCATGATGCCGAGAAACGAGAAGAGCGCGATGACCGAGACGAAGCCTTCGCGGCGGCGGGTCCGCAGGTAGCGGCCGGCCAGCATCCATTCGAAGGGCGCGAAAGGCAGCCGCCCGGCCGAGGACCCCGGCATGTCAGGCCCGGCCCGTGATCCGGGCGACGGCCTCCCGGGCCGGCAGGGTCGCGCGCTCGCTGGTCGCGCGCCGCTTCAGCTCGACATTGCCCTCGGCAAGGCCCTTCGGCCCGACGATGAGCTGCCAGGGAATGCCCACGAGGTCCGCGGTCGCGAACTTGGCGCCCGGCCGCTCGTCGCGGTCGTCGTAGAGCACCGAGAGCCCGGCCGCCCCGAGCTCGGCCTCGAGCGTCGCGCAGGCGGCATCGACCGCCCCGTCCCCGACCCGGAGGTTCAGGAGCGCGACGTCGAAGGGCGCGACGGGATCCGGCCAGATGATCCCGGCCTCGTCATGCGAGGCCTCGATCACGGCGGCGACGAGCCGGCTCGGCCCGATGCCGTAGGAGCCCATATGGACCTCGCGCTCCTCCCCGTCGGGGCCGGTCACCCGCGCGCCCATCGGGGCGGAGTACTTCGTGCCGAAATAGAAGATGTGCCCGACCTCGATGCCGCGCGCGGAGACGCGCTCCGCTTGCGGCAGCGCCTCGTAGGCGGCCGGGTCATGCATCTCGGATGTGGCGGCATAGCGGCTCGTCCAGCCGTCCACGATCCCCTGCAGCGCGGCCGCGTCGTCGAAATCGACGTCCGGACCTGGCACCGCCCGGTCGAGATAGCTCGTGTGGCAGAACACCTCGCTCTCGCCCGTCGAGGCCAGGATGATGAACTCGTGGCTGAGGTCGCCGCCGATCGGCCCGGTATCGGCCCGCATGGGAATCGACTTGAGGCCGAGCCGCGCGAAGGTCCGCAAGTACGCGACGAACATGCGGTTGTAGGAGTGGCGCGCGCCGGCCTGATCGAGGTCGAAGGAATAGGCGTCCTTCATCAGGAACTCGCGCGACCGCATGACTCCGAAGCGCGGCCGCACCTCGTCGCGGAACTTCCACTGCAGGTGCCAGAGATTGAGTGGGAGATCCTTGTAGGAGCGCACGTAGGCGCGGAAGATCTCGGTGATCATCTCCTCGTTGGTCGGTCCGTACAACAGCTCGCGCTTGTGACGATCGAGGATGCGCAACATCTCCGGGCCATAGGCGTCG
>JAFAPJ010000623.1 GCA_019247255.1 Methylobacteriaceae bacterium
GGGCAATGCGTGAAGCCGAAGAAGACGAGATGCGGCGTCCCGAGGAAATCCTTGTCCGTCACCTCGCGCTCGTCCTGGGCGACGAGGCGGAACGGCCCGCCGATCGCGACGGGCGAGACGATCCGGGTCTCCGGGATGAGCGTCAGGTAAGCGGCGGTGCCGAGCGCCGCGAGCCCGATGCCGAGCACGAGGAGCGGGCCTGCGAGGCGGCGTGCGGCGATGGCCATAGCGCGAGGTATAGGAGCGTGGCGGACGACCGTCGAGGTTGACAGGATGTCGCCCCGTCGCCTAGGGAGGCACGTCGCGCGCGGGCAACCTTGTCCGCGCGCTCATCGTTTTGCGGGTCGGCAACAGCAGTCGCCGATCGAGCAAGATCCACCGGCTGAACTGCCAAGAAGCCGGACCTGCCGCGAGGCGGAGATCCGGATTGAACACGGGACAAGAACGATGTTCGCAGTGATAAAGACCGGCGGCAAGCAATTCCGCATCGCCGCCAACGACGTCATCACGGTACCGAAGCTAGAGGGCGAGCCCGGCGCCGACATCCAGTTCGACGAGGTGCTCGTGCTGACCCGCGAGGGCGGCGTCGAGCTCGGCGCTCCCGCCGTCGCGGGCGCCGCGATCGCCGCGACGATCGTCGAGCAGACGCGCGGCCCGAAGGTCATCGCGTTCAAGAAGCGCCGCCGGCAGAACTCGCGCCGCAAGCGCGGCCATCGGCAGGACCTTACTGTCGTGCGGATCGGCGCCTTCACGCTGAACGGCGAGACGCTGGCCGCTCCGGTTCAGGCCGAGCCGGCCCTGGCCGAATCGGCTTCGGCCGAGTAAGCTTCACGACAGATCAGGATTTCGGGTCATGGCACATAAGAAAGCGGGCGGGTCGTCGCGCAACGGGCGCGATTCCGACGGCCGCCGCCTCGGGGTGAAGAAGTTCGGCGACGAGCGGGTCATCTCCGGCAACATCATCATTCGTCAGCGCGGCACGAAGGTGCATCCGGGCGTGAACGTGGGCATGGGCAAGGACCATACCCTGTTCGCGACCGCGGACGGCCGCGTGCGATTCCTTACGAAAGCCGGCCGAGCTTTCGTATCGGTTGTTCCCGCGCAAGACGCGGCCGAGTAACGGCGGAGAGATCCAGTCACGGAGCCTCCGCCGAAGTCCCACGGGACCGGCGGATAGGGCTCTCGAAACGGCCAAGTACGGCCAAGCTCCGATCCAAAGGTCAGACGGGACAGTCAAGTTCCTCGTGACCACCGGGCGATGCCCAAGGATCGGAGCGGACCCATGTTTCCCGACCTCACCCGCGACGACGTGTTTCGGCTCGAGACGCGCCGGCTCTGGCTGCGTTGGCCGCGCCAGGCCGACCTGTCTGCCCTCGTCCAGCTCGCGGGCGACAAGGCGGTGGCGGAGATGACGGCCCAGCTCCCGCACCCCTACGGACCCGAGCACGCCGTCGACTTCGTCGCCCATGCCCGTCGCCAGAACGGGGCGGGCTGTGCGCTCACCATGGCGATCACGCCGCGGTCGCGGCCGGCCGATCTGATCGGGGTGGTCGGGATCCGGGCCTCCGAAGGCGGACGGCCGACCCTCGGCTATTGGGTCGGCGCGCCCTTCTGGGACGGAGGCTTCGCGACGGAGGCCGCGCGCGGCCTCATCGACGCCTTCTTCGCCTATACGGAGAACGACGAGCTCATGGCGAGCGCTCGGGTCGTCAACCCGGGCTCGCGCCGCGTGCTCGAGAAGTGCGGCTTCACCCATGCCGGGTCCGGCCTGGAGGCCTTTCCGGCCCGAGGCGGGGTTTTCCCGGTCGATCATTTTCGGCTGGATCGCCGCAAGTGGGCGAGCTTCAAGGCCTGGGGCACGGCCGATTACATTCCGCGGCCGCGCGAGCCCGACGTCGCGCAGCTCTGCGGCGCCTGAGAGAGATCAGCCGGCCGCCCCGTGCGGCCGGTCCCTCGTCGAGCCACGAAGCCCCGTGGCGGGCGAGGGGAGTGAGCGAGAGGGTAAGGTGAAGTTTCTCGACGAAGCCAAGATCTTCATCGCCTCGGGCGCGGGCGGGAACGGATGCGTCGCATTCCGGCGCGAGAAGTTCATCGAGTTCGGGGGCCCTAACGGCGGCGATGGCGGCCGGGGCGGCGACGTCTGGGTCGAGGGCGTCGAGGGTCTGAACACGCTCATCGACTATCGCTACCAGCAGCATTTCAAGGCAGGGCGCGGCCAGCACGGCATGGGGCAGAACCGCGCCGGCGTGAAGGGCGACGACGCCGTCCTGAAGGTGCCGGCCGGGACCGAGATCCTCGACGAGGAAGGCGAGACGCTGCTCGCCGACATCACCGAGGTCGGGCAGCGCGTGCTCCTCGCCCGTGGCGGCAACGGCGGCTTCGGCAACGCCCATTTCAAGAGCTCGACGAACCGTGCGCCGCGCCGCGCCAATCCCGGCCAGCCGAGCGAGGAGCGCTGGATCCGGCTGCGGCTGAAGCTGATCGCGGATGCGGGGCTCGTCGGCCTCCCGAATGCGGGAAAATCGACCTTCCTGGCGGCGGTGACGGCCGCGAAGCCCAAGATCGCGGATTACCCCTTCACGACGCTTCATCCGGGGCTCGGCGTCATCAGGAGCGACGGCCGCGAATTCGTCCTCGCCGACATTCCGGGGCTGATCGAGGGCGCGCACGAAGGCGCGGGGCTCGGCGACCGGTTCCTCGGCCATCTTGAGCGCTGCCGCGTGCTCCTGCACCTCGTCGACGGCACCGCCGAGGACCCGGCCGGCGCCTACGCGACGATCCGGGCCGAGCTCGAAGCCTACGGGGCGGGGCTCGAGGAAAAGCCCGAGATCGTGGCGCTCTCCAAGGTCGACGCGCTCGACCCCGCGACGCGGGACGACCGGCTCGCGGCTTTGTCCGAGGCCGCCGGCCGGCCGGCGCTCGCCCTGTCCTCCGCCTCGCGCGAGGGCGTCGAGGACGCGCTTCGCCGCCTGTTCGAGGTGGTCGCGGGCGCGCGCTCGGATGAGCATCAGGCCGAGCCCGCCGCCGCGGGCTGGACGCCTTGATACGGGCGCGCTCACCCGCCCGAGAGCTGACACCGCGGTTTCCGCATCGCGAAACTCGCCGTCTCGCGCTGGCACGCCGCGTACCTTGCCCTCGGGGAATGCTTGCGCTAGCTCGAAGGCATGCCTGCTAGCAAGGAGCGACAGCTCAACATCCGTAGCAGCGAGGCATTCGATCGCGCGGCATCGCTCGCCCGTAGGCTCGGCACGACCACGACCCGTGTCGTCGAGGATGCCCTGAGGGCTTACGATGAGCGCACGGCGCGTCGCGACGAGCTCGGCCTGACGCCGGAAGCCCGCCGCCGATACGATGCACTCATCATGGCCGTCGAGGAGCTGGAAGCGCATATCCCGCCCGGGACGACCTTCGACCAGGCTGCTCTTTACGACGACGACGGCCTACCGAAGTGATCGCGGTCGACACGTCGGTCGTGATCGCTGTTTTACAGCGAGAGCCGGAGAGGGATGACTTTCTTCGCGCCATGTCGAGCGAAGCCGTGATTGGCGCGCCGTCCGTCTTGGAGACCAAGATGGTAATGGCAGCCCTCGAGCCGGTCACGGTCGATCGGTTCTTCGATCGCCTTCGTCGCAACGTCGGCATACAAGTTGTTGCATTCACGCCCGACATGGCGGACGTCGCCGTGGAGGCATTCCGACGGTATGGCAAAGGGCAAGATCATCCGGCGCGGCTGAACTTCGGCGATTGCATGGCTTACGCGGTCGCACGGGTGCTTGGCGCACCGCTGCTCTTCAAGGGAGACGACTTCTCCCACACCGACATCGAGCCCGCGTGGCGGCCGTGACGCCTTCGCTCGCCCAGTTCCGCCGCATCGTCGTCAAGGTCGGCTCGGCCCTCCTCGTCGACCGGGCGCGCGGCCGCCTGAACCAGGCCTGGCTCGCCTCGCTCGTCGAGGACATCGCCGGCCTGCACGAGCGCGGCGCCGACCTCCTCGTCGTCTCGTCC
>JAFAPJ010000276.1 GCA_019247255.1 Methylobacteriaceae bacterium
CGGCCGCCACTCACCCGCAACTGCTCGATCGGCTTGAACCGCTCAGCGGCGTCGCGCTCGGTCCCTACGCCGTCGCACGCCTCGTCGCAGACAGCTGAAACGCCGACATCGTCCGTCGCCGCGACATTCGCAGGCTCGATTGCTTACGACGCGGTCGCGCGAGACCTCACGCCGGTTCGGTCGCCGGGGCGAGGGAGGCGGCAAGGCGTCGCCCGGCCTCCGCGGCCTCGTTACGGGCCTCGAAGAGGCCGCGATAGATCGCGTAGGCCGCCGCGTGCGGGGCCTTCCAGGCCGGATCGGCCGAGGCGACCGACTGAACGGGCGCCATGGCGTCCAGCGCGGCGAAGAGGTCGGGCACGAGCCCGGCCGCGACCGCCGCCGTCATCGCGGTGCCGAGCAGCACCGGTTCCGGCGTATCGCTGAGCACCACGTCCAAGCCGAGCGCATCGCAATAAAAGCGGGTCAGGAGCGGGTTGCGCAGATGTCCGCCGGAGAGCGCAACGCGGCGGATCGCGTAGCCATGGACGTTCAGGTGCTCGATAATGTGGCGGGCCTGAAGCACGACGGCGCGGGCCGTCGCATAATAGGCCTCGAGGAACGCGCGCTCGCCCGTTTCCGGGCCGAGCCCCGTGGCGAGCGCACGCACGGCGCCGTTTCCGAGCGGCGAGCGGTTGCCGAGCCAGTCCGGCACGAGATGGCGCTGGGCCGCGAAGGCAGGCCCTTCCTGGTCGAGGCGGGCCAGGACCGCCGCGGCGGCGGACGCGTGCGCCTCCGGCGAGGCCTCGCCCGGCCCCGCCGGGTGCTGGGCCAGCACGGCGTCGAGCGCCGCGCCGGTGAGCGACTGTCCCGATTCATGCATCCAGTAGCCCGGGAAGACCGCATCCCGGAACGGCCCCCAGACGCCAGGTATCGTGCGCTCGTCGATCGCGAAGGCCATATAGCTCGTCGAGGTGCCGCCGATGAGGGCGCAGACCTCGTTCATCCGCGCCCGGTAGCCGCGCCCGAGCACGCCGAGGGTTCCCGCCTCCGCGTCGATAAGGCCGACCGCGACGGGGCGGCCCGCCTCGAGGCCGAGCTCGGCCGCAGCCTTCGGCGTGAGGTGGCCGTGGACGGCGCCGACCGGAGCCGGCGGCATGTCCGGAAGGGCGCGGTCGAGGAGGTCGGCAAGGCCGAGCCGGTCGAGGAGCTCGCGGCGCCAGGGCTCCGGATCGGCAGGCAGGTACGGCCATTTGCAGGCGAGTCCGCAGAGCGAGTGGCGGTCGGTGCCCGTGGCGCGGAAGGCGAGCTCGTCGCACAGGTCGCGCGCGGCCGTGACCCTGGCCCATGCCGCGGGATCCCGTCGCTTCAGCCAGAGCAGCTTCGGCAGGTGGATCTCAGGGAACATCGTCCCGCCGGTGTAGCGCAGGAGCCGGTCGCCGCTTCGTCCGATCTCCTCGGCTTCCCGCTCGCCGCGATGGTCCATCCAGCAGACCACGTCCGCCCCGCCCGCGAGCGGAGGTCCGCCCGCGGCGCGCAGCGCGAGGGAGGCGGTGGCGTCGAAGGCGAGCGCTGCGACGGCCGACGCGCTTCCCGGCACGCGGGCGAGGCAGGTCCGTACCGCCTCGCCGACAGCCCCCCAGATCGCGTCCATCCGGTAGACGGCCTGGTGCTCGTCCGGCCGAATGAGCTCGAAGCCGGCGCTCGTCGCCGACAGGCAGGCGCCTCGCAGATCGAAAAGGCCGGCGCGCGCCGACAGCGTGCCGACGTCGATCCCGACGAGGAGAGGTCCGCTCACTGTCCGGAGGCCTCCAGGACGGCCCGGGCGCAATCCTCATCCGTCACGAGGCAGTTGACGTAGCCTCCGCGCAGGATCGCCCCGATCACGCCCGCCTTGTTGAGCCCCCCCGAGGCGAGGATGGCGGTCGGCAGGCGCTTGAGCTCGGCCGGAGGCAGCGCCACGACCCTCTGGTTCAGCGGATGATCCACGGCCGCGCCATCCGCGTCGATGAAGCAGCCGAGAAGGTCGCCGATCGCGCCGGCCTCGGCCAGGCCGGCGGCGTTGTCGCGCACGATCGTGGTGCCGGCGAGAATGGAGCGCCCCGACAGGTCTCCGCAGGAGAGGAGCGCGACATCCACCGCGCGGGCGCGGCGCATCACGTCCGCGATGCCCGGATGGGCGAGAAGCGCCTGACGGCTCTCCTCCGTGGGGCAATAGATCGGCGCCGCGAGATAATAGCACTCGGCGCCGAGCGCGTCCGCGAGCTGGGTCGAGACCTCGAACGTGTTCGAGCCCGAGCCCCGGGTGAGCCCGCCCATCAGCGCGACGACCCAGCTGCGGGCGAAGCGCCGGGGGGGCAGTCGCGGGAT
>JAFAPJ010000488.1 GCA_019247255.1 Methylobacteriaceae bacterium
CCAGCTGTCCGCCTTGGAGCCCGTCCGGTTGTAGACGGTGACCTCGTGGCCCTTCGCGGCGAGGTGCCTCGCCATGGTGTAGCCCATCACGCCGAGCCCGAGGAATGCCACCTTCGCCATCAGCCCTGTCTCCGTCCGGATCGGCAGCCTCTTTCGCGCGGGGCCGCGCCGCCGCGCAAGCCTCGGGCCCGCCGCCCTGTCCTCACTTGATGTCGAACGGGATGTATTTCGCCCGGATCCGGTCGTAGGTGCCGTCCGCGATCACGTCAGCAATCGCGGCGTCAAAGCGGGCCAAGAGGGCCGTGTCGGCCTTGCGCAGGCCGACCCCCACGCCGGGCCGCTCGACCGCGACGTCGCCCGCGAAACGGCAGCAGGCGCCTTCCCGACTTTGCAGCCAGTTGGAAAGGGCGAGCTTGTCGCCGAGCACGAAGTCGATCCGGTCCGTCAGGAGGTCGAGCGCCGCGTCCTCGACCTTGTCGAAGACCCGGACGGTCGCGCCCTTGGCGCGCTCCTCGAGGAAGGTCGTGAACTCCTCCGCACCGGTCGTCCCCACGGACTTGCCGGCGAGATCGGGAAGGCCCGGCGGGCCGGCGGGCAGAGGGTCGACCGCCTGGGCGATCAAGGCCGCGGGCACGCGGTAGTAGCGTCGCGTGAACGCGATGCGCTTCTGCCGCTCGGGCGTGATCTCCATCGACGAGACGATCGCGTCGTAGCGATTCTCCTTCAGGCCCGCGATCATCGAATCCCAGTCCTGCAGCACGAAGCTACAGGTCGCGTGCATCGCGGCGCAAAGCGCGCGGGCGAGGTCGACCTCGAACCCCGCCGGCTCGCCGTTCTCGACGTAGTTGAAGGGCGGATAGGCGCCCTCCGTCGCGATCCGGATCGTGTCGGCCCGCGCCGGCGCGACCGCGAGAGCGAGCCAGGCGAGGGCCAGGAACGCCGGGCGAAGAGGGTTACGCATCGGGTCAGGCGTCCAGCCCGGGGCGCGAAGCCGGCCCGGGACGAAGAACCGGCCCGATCCTGAACGGGAGCGCAACGGGCGCGCGGCCCGTCACTGGATCTTCGGCGGCCCGAAATCGAGCGCGGGCGCGGAATCCCCGCCGAGGCCCGGCACCTGCAGGTTGTCGAGGCTCCGCTGCACGGCGGCCGGATCCACGGTCACGGCCGACTTCTTGTAGTGCGTGACCATCTGCGGGAAGGTGATCACGAGACCCACCATGATGAGCTGGATCACCACGAACGGGATCGCGCCGTAATAGATCTGCCCGGTGGTGACCGGCTCCATGCGGATCTTCGTCACGCGGTCGATATACGACACCTTGGGAGCGACGGAGCGCAGGAAGAACAGTGCGAACCCGAAGGGCGGGTGCATGAAGCTCGTCTGAATGTTCACGGCCAGCATCACGCCGAACCAGATCAGGTCGATGCCGAGCTTGTCCGCCGCCGGGCCGAGCAGCGGGATGATGATGAACGCGAGCTCGAAATAATCGAGGAAGAAGGCCAGCACGAAGACGAGCGCGTTCACGAAGACCAGGAAGCCGAGCTGGCCACCCGGGAGAGAGGTGAGCAGGTGCTCCACCCAGAGGTGGCCGTTCACGCCGTAGAAGGTGAGCGAGAAGACGCGCGCGCCGATGAGGATGAAGATGACGAAGGCCGAGAGCTTCGCGGTCGATTCCGTCGCCGAGCGCACGATCTCCCAATTAAATCGGCTCGGGTTGCGGTCGAGCCGGCGCTTCAAGGCGGCGAGCAGGAGGGAGCCGAGCGCTCCCATGGCGCCGCCTTCCGTCGGGGTCGCGATCCCGATGAAGATCGTGCCGAGAACCAGGAAGATGAGGAGGAGGGGCGGCACCATCACGAAGGTGACCTGGATCGCCATCCGGGACATGAGGCGCAGCCCCGCGGCCTTCTCCACCAAGGCGACGATCGCGACGTAGAAGCAGGCGGCGGCGGCCATCTCGAGGATGAGCGCGGTGAGGAGGTAGTCGGGTCCGAGCGTCCTCAGCCCGACATAGACGGCGCCGGCCGCCCCCGCGAGAAGGAGCGGCATGACGATGCCGCGCCCGCCGACGAGCCGGTAGGCGAGGGCGCAGATGAGCGCGACGAGCGTCCCGACGCAGATCACCAGGATCACGAAATCCGCGCCCGCGTTCACCCCGGCCTGGTCGATGACGTAATAGCCGACGATCCCGGAGAAGACGGTCAGGACGCCGAGCTGCCAGACGCCGCGCGCGCCCGTCTCCTCCCGGTAGCCGATCGCCTCCGGAGGCAGTCCGGGCGCGGCTTTCGGGAAGATCGTGCCGACGAGGAAGACGTAGAGCGCGTAAAGTCCGGCGAGCACGAGTCCCGGGATGAAGGCGCCTTCGTACATGTCGCCGACCGAGCGGCCGAGCTGGTCCGCCATGACGATGAGGACGAGCGAGGGCGGGATGATCTGAGCGAGCGTGCCGGAGGCCGCGATGACGCCCGAGGCGAGGCGCCGGTCGTAGCCGTAGCGCAGCATGATCGGCAACGAGATGAGCCCCATCGAGATGACGGAGGCCGCGACAACGCCCGTCGTCGCGGCGAGGAGCGCCCCCACGAAGATGACCGCGTAGGCGAGGCCGCCCCGGATCGTCCCGAAGAGCTGTCCGATGGTGTCGAGGAGGTCCTCGGCCATGCCGGAGCGTTCGAGGATCAGTCCCATGAAGGTGAAGAACGGGACGGCGAGCAGCACCTCGTTCGACATCACGCCGAAGACGCGCTCCGGCAACGCCTGCAGGAGGGGCCAGCTCAAGGTGATCGTGCCCGGCGCATAGGGCGCGAGCTCGACCGCCACGAAGAAGAACAGCAGCCCGTTCGCCGCCAGCGCGAAAGCGACCGGATAGCCGAGCAGCAGGAAGACGACGAGCGCCCCGAACATGATGGGCGCGAGATTGTGGGCGATGAACTCTGCCACGGACGATCCTCTTGGGCGCGGGGGCGCCTCGCCTCAGCTCTCGACGGCCGCGCCGTCGCTCTTGTGGCCTGTCGCGGCGAGCAGACGCTCCGCCTCCGCCTCCGCGGCCGCCTGATGGCCGGCCGCCTGATGCGCGTCCGCGATCCGGCCCTGCATGACGGCGACGCGCTTGATGACCTCGCTCAGCCACTGGACGAGAAGGAGCGCGAAGCCCGCGAGGATGAGGAGCTTGGCGGGCCAGATGATGAGCCCGCCGGCCGAGTTCGAGACCTCGCCCGAACGATACGAGTTCCAGAAGAACGGCCAGGACAGGTAGGTCAGCAGGGCCGCGAAGGGCAGCAGGAACAGGAAATGACCGATCATCTCGACGACGTTGCGATTGCGGTCCGACAGGCGGGACGAGACGATGTCGATGCGGATGTGCTCGTTGTTGGCGAGCGTCCAGGCGGCGCAGAGCATGAACACGGCACCGAAGAGGTACCATTGCAGCTCAAGCCAGGCGTTCGAGGAGACGCCGAACGCCTTGCGGATGAGCGCGTTCAGGGCGGAGACCAGGATCGCGACCATGATCGCCCAGGCCGAGATGCGGCCGATCCAAGTATTGAGCGCGTCGATGCCGCGGCTGAAGCGGATCAGCGAATCCACGGGTGCTTCCTCGTCCGGTGACGCGCGATTGAGACCCGAGGCGACGGGGCGCGCCGTCATCTTGGTTGGTCGGCGGCGATAACCGATTGCCCGCACGCCAACAAGGCTGATGAACACGCCGTCGCGCGAAGATGGTGAAGCATGCGGGGTCAAGTGACGGTGCGTTAACCTCGTCGACCCCAGAAAGGCTGATCCGCCGGACTGGTCGATGAGGTCGTTTCTCGCTTTCCCCGCCCTGCGCCGTCGCGAGCGCGCCGTCCCGCCGCAGCCGGCCATGGCGCCGGCGGAGACGGCTCCCGTGGCGGTTCGCTCCGAGCGCTCGGGCTACGATCCCGAGATGGTGGACACGCTCGAGGCCGACGTCGTGGCGGCGATCGAGACCGTGAGCCGCGCGGCCGCGCAGGCGACGGTCGAGACGGCCGCGGCGAGCGCGGAGCTCGGGACGATCCGCGGCGTGCTCGGCGAGCTCGGCCGAGCCGGGCCCGGCGCCGCCGCCGAGACGCTGGCGCT
>JAFAPJ010000529.1 GCA_019247255.1 Methylobacteriaceae bacterium
GCACGTCGGCCGCGACGACGAGGTCGGCCGAGCCCGGCCCGGCTTCGCGCAGCCAATCGAGCAGATCCGCGACGTGAAGCGCGTCGTAGATCCGCTTCTCCTCGGCCTTGCGGACCATGGCGGGCGAGAGGTCGATCCCGACGAGGCGTGCCGCGTTCGGCCGGAAGGCCTCGCCTGCTAGCCCCGTCCCGCAGCCGAGGTCGAGGACGCAGCGGAAACGGAAATCGCGCGGCTCGCGGGACAAGACCCGGCGCACGGCATCGTGCAGCAGTTCCGGCGCACGGTAGCCCAGGCTGCGCGTGAGGTGGCGATCGAAGCGCGTCGCGTATTCGTCGAAGAGCGCCCGGACGTAGCCCGGCGACATTGCCTCGCCCGGTTCCGCGGCGCCGAGCAGCGCGAGCTGCAGGCCGGCGCCGAGGACGTCGGACGGGTCGAGATCGCGGGCGCGACGGAACGCGACGATCGCGGCGTCCAGGCGACCCGCCCTCGCCTCCGCCCGCCCGAGAAGGAACCAGGCGGCCGTGAATGCCGGCGCGATCTCGAGCGTCTGACCGGCGAGGTCCGCGGCGGCGACCGCGTCACCCTCGGCGAGCGCGGCCTCGGCGAACCCATAACGGCGATCGGCGAGGAAGTCGCCGGAGGTCGCCATCAGCTCGCGCGGGCGGGGGTCAGCGCCTCCTCCGTCCCCGGCCGGGCGGACGGACGCGACGCCATGCGGGACGGCGAGGCGACGAGGAGGCAGAGCGCGACGACCGGCACCCCGATCGCGGCCGTCAGGGCGAAGAAGACCGGGAAGCCGTAGGCCGAGGCGATGTAGCCGGAGAGGCCCGCGACGAGCTTGCCTGGGAGAGCGTAGAGCGAGGAGAACAGCGCGTATTGGGTCGCGGCGAAGGCGGGCGTCGTCAGGCTCGACATGTAGGCGATGAGCGCGATGCCCGCGAAGGAGCCGCAGAAGTTCTCGATCGAGATGGCGATCGCGAGCCGCCAGGGTATCGCGATCTCGATCGGGCTCGCCGGCCAGAGCGCCAGCGCACCCGCGGGCAGGGTCGCGGTCCAGAGGTCAGGGCCGTGATACGCCAGCCAGGCCATCGACAGGTGGGAGGACGCCGCCAGGAACGCGCCCGCGACGAGGGGCCGGTAAAGGCCGAAGCGGGCGATCGCCCAGCCGCCTGCGAACCCGCCGGCAATCCCGACCCAGATGCCGTAAAGCTTCGTCACCGCCGCGATCTGGGTCAGGCTGTAGCCCGTCGCCCGGTAGAGCGGATTGGCCATCACGCCAGAGACGAAGTCCGGCATGCGGTAGAGCGCGACGAGGATCAGGATGGCCACGAGCGACAGGCCGAAGCGCCCGTAGAGCTCGTCGAGCGGCGCCCGGACGGCGCGCTGGAACGACCAGCGTCGGGCCGAAGCCTCCTCCGCGGTCCAGTCGCGATCGAGCTTTGGCGCGCAGAGAGCCGCCAGGAGGCCGACGACCATCAGCGCGGCCATCGTGAGATAGGCAGCCGTCCACCCGGCGCTGTCGGCGAGGAGCAGGGCTCCCGCGCCCGCCACGATGAGGCCGAAGCGGTAGCCGAGGTTCGAGGTCGCGGCCATCACGCCCTGCAGCTCGGTCCCGGCCGCGTCGATCCGCCAGCCGTCGATCACGACGTCCTGGCTCGCGGCCGTGAAGGCCACGAGGAAGGCCCCGAGCCCGAGCCAGACGAGGCTCGTCGCTGGATCGGCGAAGGCCATGGACGTGAGCGCGACCGCGACCGCGAGCTGCGTCGCCACCATCCAGGCGCGCCGGCGGCCCAGGAGCCGCGCGAGCAGAGGCACGTCGAAGCGGTCGATCACGGGCGCCCACAGGAACTTCAGCGTGTAGGGCAGAGCCACGTAGCTGAAGAGCCCGATCGCCTTCACGTCGATTCCCGAGAAGGCGAGCCGGGCCGTGAACGTGCCGAGCACGAGGAGAAGCGGCAGCCCTGACGAGAAGCCGAGCGCCAGCATGACGACGACGCGGCGGTCGAGATAGGGCGCGATCGCGCCGCTCCATCGGGCGAGCATGGCGTGCTCCGCGGGGACCTCAGCCCTTCTAATCTACCGTTCGTTAACGCTTTCGGCCGATCGGCGAGGGCCGGCCGGCGAGGGCCCGGGAGCGGGCCTGAGGAGCCGGCTCCACAAGTAGCGCAGGTGCGGAATGCGCCGGTGAAGCGCGTGCGCCCCGCCCTCCCCTTCGTCGCGTACCAGATGGATCTCGCGGTCGTGATACTCCTCGAGACCCGGTCGGTGGCCGACGCTGAGCACGGTCGCGTCCGCGAGATCCTCCCGCAGAAGGCTCATCAGCCGCGCCTGGCTGAGCTCGTCGAGCGCCGAGGTCGCCTCGTCCATGATGATGACGTCGGGCGGCCGCACGAGGAGACGCGCGAAGGCGAGCCGTTGGCGCTCGCCGCCCGAGAGGATCGAGTCCCACTGATCCTCGTCGTCGAGCCGAGGCGCCAGATGCGACAGCCCGCAGCGGCGCAAGGCCTCGACGAGCCGCTCGTCCGTCGTCCGCTCGTCGTCCGGATGCGGGTAGATCAGCGCGTGTCGCAGCGTGCCGAGCGGAAGGTAGGGTCTCTGCGGCATGAAGGCGACGTCCGCCCGGCGCGGCCGCAGGATGCGGCCCGAGCCCCAGGGCCAGAGCCCGGCCATCGCCCGGATCAGGGTCGACTTGCCCGTTCCGGACTCGCCCTTCACCAGCACCTTCTCGCCGCGCCGGATCACGGTCGAGGCGCCGTCGATCATGAGCGAGCCGTTCTGCTGGGTGACGCAGAGGTCCTCGAGATGGATCGCGTCGTCCGGGCTGAAGCCGAGGATGATCGTGGAGGCCGAGCCGTAGGTGCCGATCGTCGCGTCGAGCCCGTCGAGCGCGTCGGTCAGCTCGACGACGCGCTGGGCGGAGGCCAGCGTCTCGGCGAGGCGGATCGCGTTGTCGATGAGCCAGTTGAGCGCGATCTGGACCTGGGTGAAGGCGGTCGCGACCTGCATGAGCTCGCCGAGCGACAGCTCGCCGGAGAGGTATTTCGGCGCGCCGAGAAGCAGCGGCACGACGGGCGCCAGGACCGAGTTCCCGTTCGAGATCCAGGTCATATGCGCCTGCTTGGCGATGACCGAGAGCCAGCGCCGGCGCAGGTCCCTGAAGGTCTCGCCGAGCCGGGCGCGCTCGTCGTCGTCCCCGCCGATGAGCGCGATGTTCTCCGCGCTCTCGCGCACCCGGGTCAGCTCGTAGCGGAACTTCGCCTCGGCGGCGTTCTTGCGCTCGACCCGGGTGATCAGCGGGCGGCCGACCAGCACCATCCCGGCCGAGGTCAGGGCCGCGTAGGCGAGCGAGGCGAAGACCATGTAGCCCGGCACCGCCACCGGACCGAGCTGGATGGAGCCCGCCACCATCCAGAGCAC
>JAFAPJ010000609.1 GCA_019247255.1 Methylobacteriaceae bacterium
CGGCGGAGCGCGGGACGGTGCCGGAGGGCGGCTATCGCTTTTACGTCGCCTGCGATTGCTTCCGGCGCGAGCCCTCGGCCCATCTCGACCGGCTGCAATCCTTCCGGATGCGCGAATACGTCCGGATCGGCACGCCGGAGCAGATCGTCGCCTTCCGCGAAAGCTGGATCGCGACCGCGACCGGGATGGCCGACACGCTGGGCCTTCCCTACACGGTCGTGACCGCGAGCGACCCCTTCTTCGGCCGGCTCGGGCAGATTATGGCGTTCAGCCAGCTCGAGCAGGCCTTGAAGTTCGAGCTCCTGATCCCGCTGCGCGGCGCGGCCGCCGGAACGGCCTGCATGAGCTTCAACTATCACCGGGAGCATTTCGGCACGACCTGGGGCCTGACGCTCGCCGACGGCGAGCCGGCCCATACGGGGTGCGTCGCCTTCGGGATGGACCGGCTCGCGGTCGCGCTGTTCGCGACGCACGGCGAGGCGATCACGTCCTGGCCGGCCTCCGTCCGGGACGCGCTCAAGCTCTGAGCGGCGCCTCACCGGGAGGCGAGCCGCCTTGCCTCTCGATCCGCACGTTCAGCGCTTCCTCGACATGATGGCGCTCGGGGCGGGCGCCGGTCGCGAGGTCGTCGCCCGCCGGGAGTCGCTGCGCGGGCTCGCGCGCCTCGCGGGCGGGGGCAGCGATGCCGTCGCGACGCGCGACTTCGACATGCCGGGGCCCGGGGGGCCGCTCGCCCTGCGGCTTTACGCGCCTGTCGACGCGGTGGATCCCGGCCCGGCGCTCGTCTTCCTGCACGGCGGCGGGCTCGTCACGGGCGATCTCGACACGCATGACGCGATCTGCCGCGTCCTCGCCGAGGCGGGCGCGGTGCGCGTCGTCGCGGTCGATTACCGTCTCGCGCCCGAGCACGCCTTCCCGGCGGCTCTGGAGGACGCGCTCGCGGCGACCCGGTTCGTCGCCGAACAAGCGCAAACGCTCGGCATCGATCGGGACCGTATCGGCGTCGGCGGCGATTCCGCCGGCGCGGCGCTCGCGGCCCGCGTCTGCCAGGAGCTCCGCGGGACCGAGACCAGGATCGCGGCGCAGCTCCTGGTCTGCCCGGTCCTCGACGCGCCGGGCACGAGCGCGTCGCGCGCGGCCTTCGCGCGCGGCTACTTCCTGGACGAGGAGACGATCGTGGGCGACGTCGCGGCCTGCGGCCCGGAGGCGGGGCCGGACGCTCGCTTCGGGCCGCTCCGCGAGAGCGCGCTCGCGGGCTTGCCGCCCGCCCGCATCCACGTCGCCGAATACGACCCCGTGCGCGACGACGGCGCGCGCTATGCCGAGCGCCTCGCCGGGTCAGGCGTGCCGGCGACCCTCACCTGCCATCCCGGGATGATCCATTTCTTCTATGGGCTCGGGCGCCTCGTGCCCCGCTCCCGACCGATCCTCGCCGAGATCGCGCGCGATGTCGGCGAGCTCCTGCGCGACCCGGACGCGGCCGGCTGACCTTTCAGGGGTCGGGCGCCTCTCGCGCTTGAACGCGCCCGTCAGGCGACGATGCCGGCGACCGGCCTCTCCGGCTCCGCGGCCGCGCGGCGTCGGGCGACGAGCGTCAGCCAGTTGCGCACGAGCCGGACCGCGCCGTCCTGCCAGGCGGGTGCGCGGGGCGGCGTCGTCCCGAGGGGCGGAAACTGCGCCTGCAGGGCCGGATCGCGCGTCGCGCGGGCGCGTGCCGCGAAGGCCTCGAGCCTCCGGGCGGCCTCGGGCGTGAAATAGTCGGCGGGGAGCGCCGGGCAGGCTTCGCGTGTCCCGTCCAGGAAACGACCGACATCGCGGCGGTATTCGCGCGCCAGGCTGTCCGGATCGTATTCCGGATGCCCCTGCAGGAAGACGAAGAGGCTCGGTCCCTGCGCGCTCCCGTCACGCAGGAACAGGTCGACGCCCACGCGGTCGGAGCGTCGCAGCACCTCGTAGCCGCGGGCGAGAAGGTCCGGCTCGGGAAGGTCGTTCCAGCGTGAATGGGGGACCGGAGCGGTCGCCGGGAGGCCGGCGAGCAGCGGATGCGCCGCGACCGCCCGGCAGGCGAAGACGCCCGAATGCTTGTCGGGCAGGCGTCGGCGCTCTACGCCGTCGAGATGCAGCACCGCGGCATGCGCGGCGAGGCAGGAGAAGAGGGTCGAGACGGTGCCGTGCGCGGCCCAATCGACCACGGTCGTGAAATCCGCGTAGTAGGGCTCCCAGTCGAGCCGGGCGGCCTTCGGCTCCGAGCCCGTGATCACGAGCGCGTCGAGACCCGCCTCGGGCAAGTCCGTATGCGGTGCGTAGAAGCGCTCGAGATGGGCCCGCGCCAGCGGCCCGCGCGGCACGGAGCTGAGCGAGAACAGGCTCAGTTCCGCCTCGCCCCCGAGGAGGCGGCGGAACTGCCGCTCCGTCTGGACGAGCGCGGTGTCCGGCATGTTGTTGAGGAGCCCGACCCTGAGACGGCGCGCCCGCGCGGCCGCGGCGGCCGGGTCGCGCGCCAGGCCCGTGTCGCCGGGACGGGCCCTCGGCTCGTCCGTCCGGGGAAGGCCGTGATCCAGCATGGCGCGTGGCCGGGGGTCGGGAGCGACGCTCAGGCCGCCTCGCGCGCCGCGGCGGGCGCGGCGGCGAGGGCCTGGTCGAGGTCCTGGCAGATGTCGTCGATATGCTCGATGCCGACGCTGAGCCGGATCATCTCGGGGCTCACGCCGGCGGCGCGCTGCTCGGCCGGGTTCATCTGCCGGTGGGTGGTCGAGGCCGGATGGCAGGCGAGAGACTTGGCGTCACCGATGTTCACGAGGCGCTTCACGAGCTTCAGGGCGTCGTAGAAGGCCTTGCCGCCCTCGAACCCGCCCTTGACCCCGAAGGTCAGGAGCGAGGAGCCCTGGCCGCCGAGATATTTCGTGGCCATCCGGTGGTGCGGATTGTCCGGGAAG
>JAFAPJ010000618.1 GCA_019247255.1 Methylobacteriaceae bacterium
CCGCCCCCCCTCCAGATACGCCGCCTTCACGTCGGGGTTGGCCAGGAGCTCGGTGCCCGTCCCCGACATCGTCACCTGGCCCGTCACCATGACGTAGCCCCGGTGGGCGAGCTTCAGCGCGTGGTAGGCGTTCTGCTCGACGAGGAAGACGGTCATGCCCTCGCGGGCGTTGAGCTCGCGGATCACCTCGAAGATCTGCTTGACGATGAGGGGCGCGAGCCCGAGCGAGGGCTCGTCCAGCAGGAGCAGGCGCGGCCGCGCCATCAGTGCGCGCGCGATCGCGAGCATCTGCTGCTCGCCGCCCGACATCGTCCCGCCGCGCTGGTGCAGGCGTTCCTTCAGCCGGGGAAAGATCGCGAGCATGCGCTCGAGGTCCTCGGCGAAATGGGCCCCGCCGTCGACGGAGGCGCCCATCTGGAGGTTCTCGTAGACGCTCATGCGCGGGAAGATGCGCCGCCCCTCCGGCGATTGCGCGATCTTGAGCCGCGCGATCTCGTGCATGGAGAGGCCGACGATGTCCCGGCCCGCGAAGGTGATGGTCCCGCGCCGCGGCTTCGGGTTGCCGCAGATCGTCATCATGAGCGTCGACTTGCCGGCGCCGTTCGCTCCGATCAGCGTGACGATCTCCCCCTCGTGGACGTCGATGTCGACGCCCTTCAGGGCGATGATGTTGCCGTAATAGGTCTCGACCCCGCGCACCGCGAGGAGCGGCGCCGCGCGGTGCGCCGCGGCGGCACGGGTTTCCTCGACCAGGACGTTGATGCCCGCGACGCTCATGCGTGGCTGGTCCTGAAAGTGACGGTGGCGAGCCCCGCGCCGATCAGCAGGCTGCCGCCGACCTTGTTGATGATCGCGAGGGCGCGAGCGCTGCGAACCAGCGCCCGCGCTCGCGAGGCAACGAGCGCGTAGGCGAAGGCGTTCGCGAAGGCGAGCGCCAGGAAGGTGGCCTCGAACACGCCGACCTGCGCGAGGAAGTCCGCCCGCGGGTCGACGAATTGCGGCAGGAAGGCCACAAAGAACACGATGCTTTTCGGGTTGAGCGCGGTCACGAGCCAGGCATGCCCGACCATCCGCAGGCTCGACGCCGCGTCCGTGTGCGGCTTGGCCTCGAGGTGGCCCCCCGCCCGCCACAGCTTGATTCCGAGCCAGATCAGGTAGGCCGCGCCAGCCCACTTGATCGCGGTGAACACCGTCGCGGAGGCGGCGAGCAGCGCCCCGAGCCCGACGACCGAGACGGTCATGGCCGTAAAGTCGCCGAGCGCCACGCCCACGGCCATGGGCAGGGCGGCCCGCCAACCCTGCCCGAGGGCATAGGACACGACGAGCAGGATCGTCGGTCCCGGGATGACGAGAAGAAGGGCAGAGGCCGCCGTGAAGGCCAGCCAGATCTCGACGCTCATACGCCCACCTCCGCCTCGACCTCCTCCACCTCCTCGTCCTCGACCCCGAGATAGGCGGCGATCACCTTGGCGTCGTTGCGGATCTCCTCCGGCAGCCCGTCGGCGATTTTGGTCCCGTAATCGAGCACGACGACATGGTCCGAGAGCTCCATGACGACGGACATGTCGTGCTCGATGAGGAGGAGCGACGTGCCGTCGCGCTCGCGGATGGAGAGAAGGAGGGTGTTGAGCTCGTGCGACTCGCGCGGGTTGAGCCCGGCCGCGGGTTCGTCGAGGCAGAGGAGAACCGGATCGGTGCACATGGCGCGCGCGATCTCAAGCCGCCGCTGCGCGCCGTAGGGCAGGTCGCCCGCCGGGTCGTCCGCCCGGTCGAGGAGCCCGACCCGCTCGAGCCAGGCCGAGGCCTTCTCGATCGCCGCGCGCTCGGAGCGGCCGTAGCCGCCGATGCCCAGCACGCCACCGACCGTGAAGCCGGAGGCGCGCATCAGCCTGTTGTGCTGGGCGACAAGCAGGTTCTCGAGCACCGTCATGCCGGAGAACAGCCGGATGTTCTGAAAGGTCCGGGCGACCTTCGCCCGCCAATTGATGGCGTGGCCCGGCAGGCGTTCGAGGAGGAACTCGCCTCCCTCGGGCTGGCGGAGGGTCATCATGCCCTCGGTCGGCCGGTAGAAGCCCGTGATGCAGTTGAAGACCGTGGTCTTGCCGGCGCCGTTCGGCCCGATGAGCGCGGTGATGTCGCCGCGCCGGCACAGGAAGGAGAGATCGTTCACCGCGACGAGCCCGCCGAAGCGCATCGTCAGGTGCTCGACGGTCAGGACCGCGTCCGCGTCGGAGCGCATCAGCCGTGGCCCTCCTTCACGAGCGAGCCCGAGATGGCCTTGCGCTCCCTCAGGATCACGGAGGGTTCGCGCACGGAGATGAGGCCGCGCGGGCGCCAGACCATCATGGCGGCCATCGCGAGCCCGAACAGCAGGAGACGGTATTCGTTGGGATCGAACTGCTCGCCGAACACCGCTTTCAGGAACCCCAGATTACGCAGCATCTCGGGCCCCCCGATGATCGCGATCGCGGCGATCGCGACCCCGATCTGCGAGCCCATGCCGCCGAGAACCACGATCGCCAGGATCGTCGCCGATTCGAGGAAGTTGAAGCTCTCGGGCGAGATGAAGCCCTGGCGCACCGCGAAGAAGGAGCCGGCGAAGCCACCGAACATGGCCCCGATCGCGAAAGCCGTGAGCTTGGTGTTGGTCGTGTTGATGCCGAGCGACCGGCAGGCAATCTCGTCCTCGCGGAGCGCCTCCCAGGCGCGCCCGACGGGCAGTCGGCGCAGCCGCATCGTGACGAAGTTCGTGACGAGCGCGAGCGCGAGGATCAGGTAATACAGGAAGATGATCCGGTGCATCGGGCTGAAATCGAGCCCGAACTGGGCCGCGAAGCCGCCCTCGCCCGCCTGGAAGGGCAAGCCGAAGAAGGAGACGCGGGGAATGGACGAGATGCCGGCGCCGCCGCCCGTCACGTCCACCCAGTTGATGAGGACGAGGCGGATGATCTCGCCGAAGGCGAGCGTCACGATCGCCAGATAGTCGCCGCGGAGGCGCAGGACCGGGAAGCCGAGGATGATGCCCCAGAAGGCCGCGAGGATCCCGGCGAGCGGCAGGCAGATCCAGAAGCTGAGGCCGAAGGTGATGGCGAGGAGCGCGTAGGAATAGGCGCCGACGGCGTAGAAGGCGACGTAGCCGAGGTCGAGCAGGCCTGCGAGCCCGACCACGATGTTCAGCCCCCAGCCGAGCATCACGTAGGTCAGGATCAGGATGCCGAGATCGACCCAGTAGCGCGATTCCGTCAGGCCGCCGGCCGCCAGGTAGGCGATCGCGGGGAAGAAGATCGCGACCCCGAGGAAGAGCGGAAGCGCGGCCTGCTCGAAGCGCAGCGCCGGCGAGGCCGCGGCCGCCGCCGCGCCCGTCGCCACCACGGCCTTGCGGGTCGCCTTGCGCGAGGGCAGGGCCCGCAGCCCCGCGAGCCGCAGCGCGAGGCGGACCGCGAAGACGATCCCGCAGGCGATCGCGACGAGGCCCCAGCGCTGGTCCAGGATGAGCCCGCCCGTCGGCCCCTCGCGGGTGCGGAGCGCCAGGATCGGGAAGGCGAGGCCGAGCGTCACGAGAGCCGCGAGCGCGGCGTCCTTGAACGCCGCCCCGAGATCGACGCGGGCCGGCGCCGCTTCGCGATCGGTCGCGAGCGCGGCGTCGCCCGTCGGCGCGACCGAGGTCGGATGGACCGCGCTCATCAGACCTTCTCGACCTCGGGCCGGCCGAGGATTCCGGACGGCATGAAGGTGAGCACGATCGCCAGGATCGAGAAGGCCGCGACGTCCTTGTACTCGATCGAGAAATAGGCGGACCACAGCGTCTCGACGAGCCCGATGATGAGCCCGCCCAGAACCGCCCCCGGCAGGGACCCGATGCCGCCGAGGACAGCGGCCGTGAACGCCTTCACGCCCGGCACGAACCCGTCCGCGAAGTTCACCACGCCGTAATAGAGGAGGTACATGGTGCCGGCGACGGCGGCGAGCGCCGCTCCGAGCACGAAGGT
>JAFAPJ010000624.1 GCA_019247255.1 Methylobacteriaceae bacterium
GCCCAGCATCGAGCTCGGTCGTCGGCAGGAAGGTCTCGGCGAGCCAGCTCGGGACGATGCGCGTGGCCCCGATCAGGCCGAGGAACAGGACGATGGCGGTGATCGTCGTCGAGAGCGAGATCGTGACGTCGCCGACCTTGAAGCCGAAGAAAGCGGCGCGGAGGTTCGACGTGATGTCGCCCGACTCGACGCCCCAGGGCGCGAGCGCCAGCATCGCGACCGCCAGGACGAGGGTCACCCGCACGATCCCGGTCGCGAGAACGCCAAAGCGCACGAGCGAGCGCCGACGCAGGCCGAGATTGGCCTGGAGGACGGTCGAGACGCGGTTCTCCTCGCGCAGCGTGTGGCCGATCACCTCGTCGGTGAGCTGCACGCCGAGATAAAGGACGGCCGCGAGCGACCCCACCCAGGCGATCTGATCCGTCAGGAAGGACGCGAAGGCGATGTAGCCGAAGGCCAGCGCGCCCATGATGAGCGTGACGAGCGCCCAGCCGAGGAGCCTCACGGGACCGCCGGCCTCGGGCTCGGGCGGGATGTAGGGACCGAGGCAGGCCTCCTCGACCGCCGCGGTCGTGGCGAACCGCCGGAGAAGCTCGGCGAGGATCAACGCAGCCGCGAGGGTCATGACGCCGCGCGTCGCGACGCTGAGGGGCAGACCGGCCGCGATCGCCTGGTTTAAGGCGTCGAGGACCTTGCCGGTCGCCAGGACCGTGGCGAACGAGATCAGGAACAGGGTCGTTCGCGAGGCGGCCGTGTCCGAAAGGGCGAAGATGCGCCAGGCCGGGCGTTCGGCGGGGATGAGCGCGGTCGCGGCCGCCCGGATGAAGACCACGAACGCGATGCCGGCGAGGATCGCGCCCGCGACCGGCAGGAGCCGCGGCGGCGAGAGATCCGACAGGACGAGAACCTGGTAGACCAGGAAAGACCCCGCGGCGGCCGGTACGGCGTCGACCGCGAGCACGGCGGAGGCCGTGATCACCTGCCGGTGGCGGTTGACCTCCGTCCGCTTCGGATCGCGGCGAACGATCCGCGGCGCGAGATGGCGCCGCATGGCATGCAGAGCCGTGAACACCCCGATGGCGAGCGCCAGGAACGTTAGGGCGCCTGCGGACGACCGGGCCTCGATGCGGCTCCAGAGATCCGAGCCGACGAAGCGCAGAGCGCGCAGGTCGCGGCCGAAAGAAGCGGCCGTGGACGTCCAAAGGTCGGGGCTGAGGAGCGAATAGCTTCGCTCGAAGAGAGCCTGGGTGAAGGCCGTGCGGCGCCTGTCGCTGATCACCTGGGTGAGTTGCTCGGCCTCAAGGAGCTCCGCCCGTGCGATCCGCTGGATGTCGCCGACGGCGGAGAGCGCGGCTTCCCGGTCGGCGCGGTCCCGGGCGATCTCCTGGCCCTCCGCCGGCGCGCCTTCCTTCGGCTTCGGCCCGAGCTGCTCGAGCCGTGCCCTGGCGGCCTCGACCCTAGGTTCCACCTCGCTCACGACATCACGGAGCCGCTCGCTGACCGGATCGATCCGCGCACGCAGCTCCTGCAGGTCGAAGCTCGACAGGGTCGGCCGGCGCAGCGCCGCCTCAACCTGGTCGAGCTCGAGCTTCGCGCCGTCCAGGGCAGCCCTGAGCTGCGGGCTCTGCACCTGGGTCGGAGGCGATGGCTCGGCTTGTGCCGCCCGCGGCGGCGGCTGGGCGGTCGAAGCGGGTGCTGGAGCTTGTGACTGGGCCGGGGCCGCGGAGGCGAGGCCGAGGGCAAGCGCCAGCGCGAGGATGCGCGACATCACGGGAGGCGGCCCTCGAACGATTCGCGGGCGCCGAGGCGCCCGCTGGTGACTTGCGAAGCTTGTCGGACGGCGCGTCCCGGTCAAGCGGGAACGCGCGCTCCGCGGTCGAGCCGTGCTTCAGCGCGTGGTCGTCGCCGCTCCCGGGCCGCCGGATTTCGGCTAGGCCGGCGAGGGATAGGCCGGGTTCTCAGCCGGGACGCCGCGGGCGGTCGCGTTCGACGACGACGCGGAGGGCCCCGCGGCTTGCTGGGCCGCTGCCTGCGACGGGTTTTGCGGCGTGGTGGACCCGAACCAGCCCATGAGGGCTACGAGGGCGATGCCGAGAAGCACGAGGCTCCCTGCCAGGACCATGACGACCGGGCGGCCTTGGCCGCCTTGCCGGGCGCGCTGGTCCGGGACCACTTTGGCCATGAAAGACACTCCGAAACGATCTGCGATGCTCGGCGACTGAACGTCCCCCGCGGAAGCGGGGTTCCGCTCCGGAGACGTCAGCTCGCGACCGCGGTGAGCGGGGTCGGAGCGCTCGCCGGCCTGATCCGGGTCGGGGCTGCACGCATTGTCTCGCGCGGCACCGTGTCCTTGATCCGGCGGTAGGTCGCGAGCGCCTGCCCGACCACCTGGTCCATGTTGTAGTATCGGTACGTCGCGAGCCGGCCGACAAACCATACGTCAGGGGTATCCATCGCCAGCGTTTCATAGCGCTTGAACAGCGCCCAATTCTCCGGCCGCGGCACCGGGTAATAAGGGTCGCCGGTATCGCACGG
>JAFAPJ010000631.1 GCA_019247255.1 Methylobacteriaceae bacterium
GCGGCGTCCCGCGCAGGCGAGCCCGTGACGTACCTGCAGACGGTCGTGGCGGAGCCGGACGGTCCCAACGACCCGCAGACGATCCTCCATTCCGACACCTTCCACGCCACCACGAAAGGCTGGTTCTTCTTCCACGACGTCGATCCGGCCGAGGGGCCGTTCACCTACGTCCCGGGCTCGCATCGGCTGACTACCGAAAGGCTCGCCTGGGAGCGGGCGCAGAGCATCGCGGCCCGCGCCAATCCCGACGGTCATCACGCGGCGGGCTCCTTCCGGATCAGCCCGGAGGAGGTCCGGCGTCTCGGATACCGGGATCCCGTCGCGGTCGCGGTCCCGGCGAACACGCTCGTCGTCGCGGACACCTTCGGCTTTCACGCCCGTGCGCCGAGCGACCGGGCGAGCACGCGGGTGACACTGCACTTCTACATCCGCCGCAACCCGTTCCTCCCCTGGACCGGCCTCGATCCGAAGACGCTGCCCGGCCTGCGCGGCCGCGAGCTCGCCCTCTACCTGCACCTGCAGGACATGAAGCGGCGGCTGACGGGCCGGGGCGCCCCCTGGCGACCCGTCGGCGCCGTAAAGGTCGACGCGCCCGCCGCGACCTGAACGCGCCCGCTGGGACCCGCCCGGACGGGACAAACCCGTCCCGTCGTGCCATGGCGAGACGGGAGGGCGGCTCCGCTTGAACGTCCAGGCCCGCTTGCGATCGATCGAGGTCAGCCACCGGCGCGTGCTCCTGCTCGCCCTGCCGATGACCCTGTCGCACGTGACGACGCCGCTTCTCGGCTTCGTCGGAGCGACGGTCGTCGGGCGGCTCGGCGACGCCGCGCTCCTCGGCGCCATGGCGCTCGGCGCCGTGATCTTCGACTTCCTGTTCTGGAGCTTCGGCGCGCTGCGCATGGCGACCGCGGGGCTCACCGCGCAGGCGACGGGCGCGGGCGACGAGGCCGAGATCGACCGGACGCTCGCCCGCGCGCTCCTCGCCGCGCTCGCCGTCGGGCTCGTCCTGATCCTGCTCCAGAGCCCGATCGGCGCCCTCGCGTTCCAGCTCGCGGGCGCGAGCGAGGCCGTGACGGCGGCGCTCGGCACCTATTTCGGGATCCGGATCTGGGCCGCGCCCTTTACGCTGGCCAATTACGTCTTCCTCGGCTCGACGCTCGGACGGGGCCGCACCGATCTCGGGCTCGTGCTTCAGGTCGCGATCAATCTCGTCAACATCGCGCTCACGGTCGCGCTCGTGACCGGGTTCGGGCTCGGGGTCGCGGGCGCCGCGATCGCCACGGTCGTTGCGGAAGGGGCCGGCGTCGCCCTCGGCTTCGCGATCGTCGGACGGCTCGGGTCGCGGCCATGGACCGTGCCGGGGCGCGAGGTCCTCGACCGGTCGAGCGTGCTGCGCATGCTCGCGGTCAATCGCGACGTGATGATCCGGACGGTCGCGCTCATTCTCGCCTTCGCGATCTTCGCGGCCCTCGGCGCCCGGGCCGGCGACGTGCCGCTCGCGGCCAATGCCGTGCTCGAGAACATGTTCATGATCGGCGGCTACTTCCTGGACGGCTTCGCGACCGCGGCCGAGACGCTCTGCGGCCAGTCGATCGGGGCGCGGGACGGGCAGGCCTTTCGCCGCGCGGTGCGGCTCAGCCTCGCGTGGTGCCTCGGCTTCGGGCTCGTGGTCAGCCTCGCCTTCCTGGCGGCCGGCGGCGTGTTCATCGATACGGTGTCCACGAATCCCGACGTGCGCGCCTTCGCGCGCGGCTACCTCGTCTACGCGGCTCTGACGCCGCTTGCGGGCGCGGCCGCCTTCGCGTTCGACGGGATCTATGTCGGGGCGACCTGGACGCGCGCTATGCGCGACCTGATGCTCGCGGCTTTCGGCTTCTACCTCCTGGTCCTCTGGGCCGCGACGCCCCTCGGCAATACGGGGCTCTGGCTCGCCTTCTTGACCTTCCTCGTCGCCCGAAGCCTCGGCCAGGCGGCGCTCTACCCCGGCCTCGCCCGCAGGACGGTGCCGCTCGCCTAGGTGCCCAGAGCCGCCGCCGCGAGCGTGAGGCCGGCGATCGTCGAGAGCAGGAGCCGCAGGCGCCCGAACCAAGGCGGGGCAAGGCCGCGGCGCGGCAGGTCGCGGTCGATGAACCCCCAGGCGAGGATCAGCGCGGCGAGGCCGGCGAGATCGAACGGGCGCGGCAGGGCGAGGCAGCCCCAGGCGAGAAGCGACGGGACGACGGACAGCGCGAGGTCGAAGCGGGCCGCCGAATCGGCTTCGCGCAAGGCGAGGCCCCAGCGAATGCCGCCCAGAAAGGACGCGATCACCGCTCCATAGGTGAGGAGCGCCGGCCGAGCGATCGGGAGGCGATCGCCCCATCCGAGGAGGAGCACGATCGTGAGCACGACGAAAGGCACGAGCCCGCCGAGCCCGAGGACGAGGGGAGCGGGCGGGATCTTGGTGTTGGCCTGCATGGCGCGGCTCCGATCGGAGCCGACCCGAGCCGCGACCTCGACCCGCGTCAATCCCGGCGGAAGATCACACTTGCGATCCAGCCGAACAGGATCGCCATGGCGGCCGTCGCGAGGCCATAGGTGACCCGGCGGTCGCGGGCGAGCGAGGTCACGCGCTCCTCGAAGCCGGTCTTCACGAGGTCGAAGCTCGTGCGCTGGGTCGTGATCGGGACGCCCTCCGCGAACAGCGTCACCTCGACCTCGTAGGCGCCGGGCGGGGCGGTCGCGGCGAGCTGGAGCGAGGCGCGGAACACCTCGGGCGTCACGAACTCGACCGCGTCCGTCCGCTCTCCGTAAAGCCCGTCCCGAATCTTCAATCGAAGGAGCGCGGTCCGGAACGGGTCGTCCTCGACCCCGCGATCGGCCGTGATGACGGGGCTGTTCACGAAGCCCTCGACGCCCAGGCGCAGCCGGCTCCGCATGCGGGCATCCGCGATCTCCGGCAGCGGCCGCGAGCTGTAGATTCCGAGCGCCGCCGGGACCGAGATGAACTTCTGCTGGGCGCGGTTGATCCAGATCGGACCGAGCCTCTCCTTGCGCCGGATGGTCGGCGCCTCGGGCGGCCCGCGCACCGTCACGACGACGTCGTACGCGCCGCGCCGGGAGAGGGTCTGGTTGTCGCGCGTGATCACCCCGAAGGCGACGAGCTCCGCCCCCGCATAGGTCGAGCCGATCGCGACCTCGCGGCTCGAGAGCGAGAGGATGATGCCTTCCGCGGCGGCCGGACCGCTCCCGGCGAGAGCGGCCGCGAGCGCGAGGGCGGCGCGCCTCACCGACGCGAATCCGGGAGGGAGATGGAGAACGGCTCCGCCGGCCGGAGCACGAGCTCGATCGCGAAGCGGAGGCCGACCCCGAGCACCAGGATCGCGAGCAGGAAGCGGAACAGCTCCGCC
>JAFAPJ010000031.1 GCA_019247255.1 Methylobacteriaceae bacterium
CGGCCGCCTATCGGGCCCGGACGGTGCGCGACCCGCGCGGCGTCCTCTTGTCCTGGGGCACGCGCCTCCCGGAGACGACGACGGTCCGGGTCATCGATTCGACGGCCGATTACCGCTGGATGGTGCTGCCGCTCCGCCCCGAGGGCACGGAGGGCTGGAGCGAGGACGCGCTCGCCGCGATCGTGCGCGACACCGACATGATCGGCGTGACCGTGCCGTCCCTTACGGCGACGCAGGCCCTGCCGCCGGCCGAGGCCGCCTGAGCCCGACTCGAGCCAGGGCCGGAGGCTGCGCCCGGGCTTGATCCGCCCGGACGGGCGGCCCATGCCGGGCGGCCCGCCGCGGAGCCCGCCTTGCTCGTCCCCATCTCGCGCCCGCCGCTCATGACGCCCGCGGCCGATGTCGACCTCGCGATCGTGGGCGCGGGCGCGGCCGGGATCGCGGCCGCCCGGACCGCGCTCGCGGCCGGGCTCACGGTCGCGGTGCTCGAGGCGCGCGACCGGGTCGGCGGCCGGGTCGTCACGGCCTCCTTCGGCGGCCATCCGGTCGATCTCGGGGCGCATTGGCTCCATGCGGGCGCGTTGAACCCGCTCGTGCAGCTCGCGCGGGCGCGGGGCGAGCCGATCCGGCGCTCGCCCGGCCGCGGCCATCTCGTGATCAACGGCACGCTCCGGCACGCGGCCGAGAGCGAGGCCTATGGCCGCGCCTTCGACCAAGCGGACCACGCCATCACGCTCGCGGCGCGCGAGCCCCGCGACCGCGCGCTCGACGGCGTGCTGCCGCCGCTCGGCCGTTTCGGCCGACCGATCGCCAAGACGCTCGCGCTCGTCAGCGGCCGGCCGCTCCGCGAGGTCAGCACCAAGGATTTCCCGAGCGAGGAATTCGGCGACAACTACTTCGTCCGCGGCGGCTACGGGGCGCTCCTCGCCCGGTTCGCGGTCGGGCTGCCGGTCGCGCTGCACGCGCCCGTCCGCCGTATCGATTGGTCGGGCCGGGGCGTGACCCTCGAAGGCCCGCGCGGGACGGTCCGGGCCCGCGCCGCGATCGTGACGGTGCCGCTCGCCCTCCTCGCGCGGGGCGACCTCGTCCTATCGCCCGACCTCCCCGATCCGCTCGCCCGCGCGGTGGCGAGCTTCCGGCCAGGGATCTACGAGCACGTCATCCTGAACTGGCCGGGCCTGCCCCTGCCGGGCGCCGACCGCCTCACCAAGATCCAGGGCCGGTTCGGCTCCTTCGGCCTGATGATCCGTATGGATGGCGGGCCCTTCCACTATCTCGAGCTCGATTATGCGGCCGTGCGGGCGGCCCGCGGCGACCGCGCCGCCCTGGCCCGGCACGCGCGGCTCCTCCTGCGCGACACGTTCGGGGCCCTGCCCGGACTGTCCGTCCGCCACGTGACCGACTGGGAGGGCGATCCCTGGTCGGGCTGCTCCTGGATGGTCGCGCCGCCCGGCGCCTTCGCGGAGCGCGAACGGCTGGGCGTGCCCGTGGCCGAGCGGCTCTGGCTCGCTGGGGAGGCGAATTCGCGGGCGCTCTGGGGCACCGCGGGCGGAGCCTGGGCGGAGGGCGAGCGCGCGGCGCGCGAAGCGGTCGCGGCGCTCGCCCGGCCATCGCAATTCCATGCGGCTTCGGCAGGCATTATGCCGTCCGGGCCAATCGAACGGGGGGCATGATGTCGGGTCACGGGGGAGCCGTCGACGGCTCGAACAAGAAGGTCGCGCTGCTGATTTCTGTTCTGGCGCTGTTCCTGGCCTTCGGCGAGACGCTCGCGAAGAGCGCGCAGACGAGCGCCATCAGCGACAACGTCGAGGCCTCGAACCTCTGGGCGTTCTTCCAGGCAAAGACGATCCGGATGACGGTCGTGCGCACGGCCGGCGAGAACGCGGCCCTGCAGCAGGTCGCGCTCCCGGAAGGGACGGGCCAGGACCTCTACAGGAAGCAGGTCGATAGCTGGACGAAGACCGCGGCGCGCTGGGATTCGGAGCCCGAGACAGGCGAAGGCCGCAAGGAGCTCGCGGCCCGGGCGAAGGTCGCCGAGGAGCGGCGCGACACCGCGATGGCGCGCTACCACCATTACGAGCTGGGCTCGGCCGCCTTCCAGGTCGGGATCGTGCTCGCCTCCGCCATGGTGATCACGGGCATCGCGGCGCTTGCCTGGGCGGGCGCGGCGCTCGGGGTCGCGGGCGTGATCATGCTGGCGATCGGCCTCTTCGCGCCGCACGCCGTCCATATCGTGTGAGCGGCGGCGCATGCTGACCTACGCGGTCGGCGACAGCCACGGCCGGCTCGACCTTCTCCAGCGTCTTCTCGCGGAGATCGCCCGCCACGCGGGACAGCGGCCGCACCGGCTCGTCTTTCTCGGCGACTACATCGACCGTGGCCCGGACAGCGCCGGTGTGGTCGCGACGGTGCGCCAGCTCCAGGCCGAGCGCCCGGACGGAACGGTGGTCGCGCTCAAGGGCAACCACGAGGACTTTCTCCTGCGCTCCCGGACCGACCCGGACGTGGCCGAGACCTGGCTCGCGAACGGGGGCGAGGAGACGCTCGCCTCCTACGGAGCCCGTGGCGTCCGCGAGCTGCCGGCGGACGTCCTGGACTGGCTCGCCCGGCTCCCGACGGCCTTCGAGGACGAGGCGCGGGTCTACGTCCATGCGGGGCTCGACCCGGCCCGGCCGCGCGACGGACAGACGGATCACGACCGCCTCTGGATCCGCGAGCGCTTCCTCGGTCAGGACCACGATTTCGGGAAGTTCGTCGTGCACGGGCACACGCCCTGCCGGACGGGGCGCCCCGACCTGCGGCCCTACCGGGTCAATCTCGACACGGCCGCGGTCTATGGCGGGCGGCTCACGGCCGGGGTGTTCGAGGACGGCACGACGCCGCCCGTCGACTTTCTCAGCGTGCCGGCCTGACGCGTCTCAGGCGGCGCGGCTCCAGGAGAACAGGCCGAGCGGGCCGCAGGCGCGCGGGGTCGGCGCCTCCTGCTGCTCCAGGACGTCGGCGAGCCGCCCCGGCGTGAGGATGTCGCCCGCCTGGGTGACGATCCAGGCGCGCTCGACGCGACCCTCGCGCGCCGCGTCGATCGCCTCCGCCAGCGTCGGAAACAGGCGCGGCTCGACCACACCGTCGTCGACCGGCCAGAAGGTCAGCTCGGCCGGCGCCATCCAATCGTAGTTCCTCGCCATCGCCGTCTCCTCTCGTC
>JAFAPJ010000319.1 GCA_019247255.1 Methylobacteriaceae bacterium
AAAGCGTCGTGACGTCCCGCTCGGCCAGGAGCGTGCGGCGGAGCGCGTCGTCGCCCGCCAGGCCCGCGGCCCTGAGGATGTCCTCGACGAGCGCCGGGTCGTTCTCGGGGAAGATCTCGAGCGCGTCGCCCGGCTCGTAGGCGAGCGCCGGCCCCTCGAAGCCGAGCGCGAGGTGGATCGTCTCCTTGTCGGCGCGCGACGAGTTCAGGGTCACGTGGTCGATCACCTCGACCTCGACGGGATCGCGCGAAGGCTCGGCCGCCTGGCGGCCGAAATCGACCGCCACGACGTTGCCGGCCTCTGCGGGCTCGTCGCGGGCAGGGGCCAGCGCCTCGAGCGCGCCCTTGATCCAGGCGGCGGCGGGCTTCTCGAAATCGAGATCGAGATCGGCCCGAGCGACGGCGCGCTTGGCGCCGAGCGCCTCGAGCCGCGCGTCGATCGCCTTCCCGACCGCGCAGAACTCGGCGTAGGAGGTGTCGCCCAGCGCGAGCACGCCGAAATCGATGCCCTCGAGCCGCGGCGCCCGCTCGGACATGAGCGCCCGGTAAGCGGCGGCGGCGCGGCCCGGAGGCTCGCCTTCGCCCCAGGTCGCCGCGATGACGGCGAGATGCTTCGCCTTCGGAAGCTCCGTCAGATCGAGCTCGGCCAGATCCACGATCTTCGGCTTGAAGCCGCCCTTGCGGGCGAGCTTCGCCATGTCGTTCGCGAGCCGCTCCGAATTGCCGGATTCGCTCGCGAAGACGATCGTCAACGGCTCGGCCGGGCGGGGCGGGGCGACGGCCTGCGGCAGGGAGGCGGCGGGCGCGCCCGAGGCCGCGTCGAGCCCCGCCAGGAAGCCCGCGAGCCAGGCACGCTGTACCGGGCTCGCCGCACCGAGGACGCGGTCGAGGCTGACCCGATCCTCGTCGCCGAACGGCGCGGTGCGGGGGAGGAGGGCAGGGCTAGGCATGGTGCCTCATATCTGGTGCGGCCAGCCGGGCACAATCCACAGCCGGAGCATGGCTGGGCTCAAATTCCCGCGCCTTGATCCGTGAAAAGGTGCTCGAAGATGCGTCCTTCAAGCCGCGCGAGCGCCGGGTCGCCGCGCCGGCGCGGACGCGGCACGTCGACCGGCAGGTCGAGCGCGACGCGGCCGGAATCGATCACGAGGACGCGGTCGGCGAGCGCGACCGCCTCGGCGACGTCGTGCGTGACCAGGAGGGCCGTGAACCCCTGCGCCTGCCAGACCCGCTCGATCAGCCCCTGCATCTC
Source organism: Methylobacteriaceae bacterium (assembly GCA_019247255.1). Lineage (GTDB taxonomy): Bacteria > Pseudomonadota > Alphaproteobacteria > Rhizobiales > Beijerinckiaceae > Enterovirga. The sequence goes on from JAFAPJ010000319.1 coordinate 1,252, forward strand.
GATCCGGGTCAGCGCATCGAGCGCACCCAGCGGCTCGTCGAAGGCCAGGAGCCGCGGACGGCTCACGAGGGCGCGGGCCAGCGCGACGCGCTGCTTCTGCCCGCCGGACAGGACGGAAGGCCATTCGCCCGCCCGGTCCGCGAGCCCGACCTCGTCGAGCGCGCGGAGCGCTTGGCCCCGACGGTCGGCCTTCGTGCCCTCGGTGCCGAGCCCGATCTCGACGTTCTCGCCGACCCGCGCCCAAGGCAGAAGTCGCGGCTCCTGGAACATGAGGCGGGCCGAGTCCCGGCCGCTCGCGCCGTCGCCGACGCGGATCAGGCCCTGGCTCGGCTCCTCCAGGCCGACGACGAGCCGCAGGAGCGTGCTTTTCCCGCAGCCGCTCTTGCCGACCACCGCCACGAACTGCCCAGCGGGCACGTGGACGTCCACCCCCGCCAGGACCTGCTTGGGCCCGAAGGCCTTGCCGAGGCCGCGCAGCGTGATCGCGACCCCGGCCGGGCTGCTCGGGACCGGTGATGGAGCAGGGCGCGCCGGCAAGGCGACCGGCGCGAGGCTCAAGGCGAGCGGCATGGTCATGGCCTTTGGAAGGCCGGGTGCCAGGTGAGCGTCAGGCGCTCCAGCAGCCGGGCGACGCTGTCGGCGAGCTTGCCGAGGAGCGCGTAGATGACGATGGACAGGACGACGACGTCGAGGAGCAGGAATTCCCGGGCCTGCAGGGCCATATAGCCGATGCCCGACGAGGCCGAGATCGTCTCGGCGACGATGAGCGTCAGCCACATGATGCCGAGCGCGTAGCGCAACCCGACGAAGACGGACGGAAGCGCGCCCGGCAGGATCACGCGCGAGAATAGGTCCGCGCGCGACATGCCATAGCTC
>JAFAPJ010000010.1 GCA_019247255.1 Methylobacteriaceae bacterium
CCCGGTCCCCTCAACCGAGATCGCGATCCGCGACGGGGATGGGCGGGATGTGCCCGCCGGCCAGCCGGGCGAGCTCTGCGCCCGCGGCCCGCAGGTCATGCGCGGCTACTGGAACAGGACGGCCGAGACGCAGGCCGCCATGTGGCCGGACGGCTATTTCCGCACGGGCGACGTCGCCGTGATGGAGCCGGACGGCGCCTTCCGGATCGTCGACCGGATGAAGGACATGATCATCGTGTCGGGCTTCAACGTCTATCCGAACGAGGTCGAGAACGTCTTGGCGGGCCATCCCGGGATCCTCGAAGTCGCGGTCGTCGGGATGCCGAACCCGAAATCGGGCGAGACGGTCGCGGCCTACATCGTCAAGCGCGATCCAGCGCTCACGGCAGAGGACGTGAAGGCCTTCGCGGCGGAGCGACTGACCGGCTACAAGATCCCGCACCGCATCGAGTTCAGGACGGAGCTGCCGAAGACAAACGTCGGCAAGGTGCTGCGCCGCGCGCTGCGCGAGGAGCGTCCGGCCGCGTGAGGGAGCGGCGTGACGCCGCGGGCGCTGCGGCAGCCTCGCCCGTAATGACGGGCTGGCGCCGGGCTAAGATGGTCGGTGGAGCAAGGCAGAGAGGACACATGCTGATCAAGCGTCGCCGCGGGTGGGAGCTGCCTGAGCAGGAGGCGACCCCGGAAAGCGCCTTCCTTCATCGCCGAGCGCTCCTCGGCGCCGGAATGGGCGCGATGGGGCTCGGGCTCGCCGGCTCGGCGCTTCTCGGCGGTCGCGACGCCGCTCGTGCGGCGACCGCGGACCCGACCTCCGACCTCTACCCGGCGCGACGCAACCCGACCTACACGCCGGATCGCGACCTGACGCCGGAGCGGGATGCCGCCAACTACAACAACTATTACGAGTTCGGCACGTCCAAATACATCGCGCCGGCGGCCGCGAGCCTCAAGATCCGGCCCTGGACGGTGAAGATCGACGGGCTGGTCGACAAGCCGTTCGAGATCGGAGTCGACGACCTCATCCGGAAGGTGACGCTCGAGGAGCGGCTCTACCGTCATCGCTGCGTCGAGGCCTGGTCGATGGCGGTGCCCTGGACGGGCTTCCCGCTGCGCGACCTCGTCGCGCTCGCGAAGCCAACCTCCGACGCCAAGTACATCGTGATGCGGACCTTCCTGGACCGCGCGCAGGCGCCCGGCCAGAAGCAGTTCTGGTATCCCTGGCCCTATACCGAAGGCCTGACGCTGGCCGAGGCGACGAACGACCTCGCGTTCCTGGCGACCGGCATCTACGGCAAGCCGCTCGGCAACCAGTTCGGCGCCCCCATCCGCTTGGCCGTGCCGTGGAAATACGGCTTCAAGTCGGTCAAGGCCATCAACCAGATCTCGTTCACGGCTGAACGCCCGAAGACCTTCTGGGAAGGCCTGCAGGCCTCCGAATACGGGTTCTGGGCGAACGTGAACCCGCAGGTGCCTCACCCGCGCTGGAGCCAGGCGAGCGAGCGCGTCCTCGGCACGGACGAGCGCCGGCCGACGCTCCTTTTCAACGGCTACGGCGAGTTCGTGGCCGACATCTACAAGGACCTCAAGAACGAGCGCCTCTGGGCCTGACGGAGCGCGGCTTCATCCGTTATCGGGCGGGTCCGGCGGGCGCGGGCCCGACGCGTCCCGCGCCTGCCCTGATCAGGTCCCCGGGCGGCGGTGCGGGTGGTTGCGCCGCAGGATGATCGCCCAGCCGATGCCGAGCATCGCGATGATGGCGGTCAGGACGGCGAAGAAGGGCGTGCCGAGATCCGCGAGGCGGGGCGCGATCTGGATCGCGAAGGCCGCCACCACGATCGCGATCGAGAGGCGGGCCGCGGCCCGCTCTACGCCGTGGATGATGCGATCGATCCCCTTGATCTCGATCTCGACCGTGACCTTCCCCTGTTTGAGCCGGACCAGGAGCAGGTGGAGGAGGCTCGGCAGCTCGTTTGCCGTGCCGTAGAAGCTCGCGCCGAGCCGCTCGAGCTTGCGGAAGACGCCGGATGCCGAGAAGCGCGACTTCAGCTTGCGCCCGACCGTCGGGGCCGCGGCTGCGAACAGGTCGAAGTTCGGGTCAAGCTGCCGCATCACCCCGTCCGAGGTGATGAGCGCCTTGAACAGGATGGCGAGGTCGGTCGGCATCGCGAGGTCGTTGTCGCGCGCCATCGTCATGAAATCCTCGAGCACGCGGCCGATATTGAGCGGCTTCTTCGTGTGCCGGATGATAA
>JAFAPJ010000464.1 GCA_019247255.1 Methylobacteriaceae bacterium
GTTTCAGCTTGCCCGCGCCGGGGATGCGGGCCGCGACCTTCTCCGGCGTCTGCTCGGCGATCCATTGGATCCAGTCGCGCCACCAGCTTCCCGGCGTCTCCTTCGTATTGGCCAACCATTCGTCGAAATCGCCCCCGGGCGGGCCGCCGGTCCAGTATTGGTACTTGGCCTTGTCCGCCGGGTTGACCACGCCGGCGATGTGGCCGGAGCCGGCGAGCACGAACTCGACCGGTCCGCCGAAGGCCTTCGAGCCCAGGAATACCGACTTCGCCGGGGCGATGTGGTCCTCGCGGGCGGCGAGATTGAAGATCGGGATCGTCACCTTCTTCAGGTCGAGCCGGACCCCGTCGACCTCCATCTCGCCTTTGGTCAGCTTGTTCTCGAGGTAGCAGTTGCGCAGGTAGAAGGAGTGGTTCGCGGCCGGCATCCGGGTCGCGTCCGAGTTCCAATACAGGAGATCGAACGGGAACGGCGCCTTGCCCTTGAGGTAGACGTTGACGACGTAGGGCCAGATGAGGTCGTTCGGCCGCAGCATGTTGAAGGCATTCGCCATGCGCGAGCCTTCGAGGTAGCCGCGCGTCTGCATCATGGCCTCGACGGCCTGGATCTGCCCTTCATCGACGAAAACCTTGAGATCCCCGGCGTGGGTGAAGTCGACCTGCGTGGTGAAGAAGGTCGCGCTCTCGATCCGGTCGTCGCCCGTCGCCGCCATGTAGCCGAGCGTGACGGCCAGCAGGGTCCCGCCGACGCAATAGCCGATCGCCGTGACCTTCTCCTCGCCGCAGGCGTCCCGCACCGCGTCGAGCGCGGCGAGCACGCCCTCGCGCATGTAATCGTCGAAGCCCTTGGCGGCGAGACGCTCGTCCGGATTGACCCAGGAGATGCAGAAAACGGTGAGCCCTTGCTCGACCGCCCAGCGGATGAAGCTCTTCTCCGGGTTGAGATCGAGGATGTAGTACTTGTTGATCCAGGGTGGGACGATGAGGAGCGGCCGTTTCAGCACGCTCTCGGTCGAGGGCTCATACTGAATGAGCTCGATGAGGTCGTTGCGGAACACGACCTTGCCGGGCGTGACCGCGAGATTCTCGCCGACCTTGAACTTGGTCGGATCCGACTGGCGGAGCTTGAGCTCGCCGCGGCCGCGCTCGATGTCCTCCGCGAGCATCGTCATGCCCCGCACGAGGTTGGCGCCGCCCTCCTTCAGCGTCTCGCGAATGAGCTCCGGATTGGTGGGCACGAAGTTCGACGGCGCGAGCGCCCCCGCGATCTGCTTGACGTAGAAGCGGGCCTTCGCGCGCGTGTGGTCGTCGATCCCGTCCGCCTCGTCGACCATCGCCTCCGCCCAACGGGTCGTGACGAGATAGGCCTGCTTCAGGAAGTCAAAGGCCGCGTTCGTCGACCATTCGGGGTCCTGAAAGCGCTTGTCCTGTTTGGCGGGCTCAACGACGGGCGGCGCTTCGGCGCCCTGGAGCTTGCGCAAGGTCGTCGCCCAGAGATCGACGAACTGCGTACCGAGGCGGGTCTGGGCCTCGACCGCCTTCTGCGGGTCCACGAGCCATTGCTCGGCCACGCGCCCGAGGGTCTGCACGACATGCCCGACCTCGTCCGCGAGCCCGGAGGGCGCCCCGCCCCGCTCCTCGAGCGGCTTCAGATAGGCCGCGGTCGCGCGGCCCGCCTGCTCGACGAAGCGACTCATGTTCTCGGACAGGGCCGTGAAATCCGGCACCTGCGGCCCGCTCTCCTGGCGATCCGTCGCGACCTCGTTCATGGACGTGCCCTCCCGCACCTGCGGCCTTGCCTTTCCGGCCGCCTTGCCGGCATCCTTAACCCTGAAGCAGCCGCCGCTTTGCGACAACAACGCCGGCTCGCCAAGCACGATCCGGACCTCGCGAACTCCCATGCCGTTCCGCCTCGCCTTGCTGGTGTTTCTGCCGGGCCTTCTCGCCGCCTGCTCGAACAGCTCGAACCTCGTCCGAGACGCGGTCACGGCGGCCGGCGTCACCGGCGGCGAGCCTCGGCCCGCCCCGGATTTCGTGACCCGAACCCGGCCGGGCAACCTCGATTACGTGCCGGTCGGGGTGGACGCGCCGCGCCGGACGGACCGCGCGAAGAGCAAGGAGGCGGTGGCCGAGGCCGCGGCCGCGCTCGATGCGACCCGCTCGCGCAACGAAGTGCGCGGCGCCGAGGCGCGCCGGGCCGCCACCTCCCCGGCCGCGACGCCGCCCGTCGCCCAGTGACCGGACGGACTGGTCCCGCCCGCCGCCTCTGCTAACCTCCCCTGTCCGGGAACGAGCCATGACCGACTTTCACCGCATTAAGCGGCTTCCGCCCTACGTCTTCGAGCAGGTGAACCGCGCCAAGGCTGCCGCGCGGGCCGGCGGCGCCGACATCGTCGATCTCGGCATGGGCAATCCGGACCTGCCGGCGCCCGCTCACGTGGTCGCGAAGCTCTGCGAGACGGCCGGACGGCCGCGCACCGACCGTTACTCGGCCTCCAAGGGGATCGCGGGCCTGCGCCGCGCCCAGGCCGGCTATTACGAGCGGCGATTCGGCGTGAAGCTTGATCCCGAGACGCAGGTCGTCGCGACCCTCGGGTCGAAGGAAGGCTTCGCCAACATGGCGCAAGCCATCACGGCGCCCGGTGACGTCGTGATCGTGCCGAACCCGTCCTACCCGATCCACGCCTTCGGGTTTCTCATGGCGGGCGGCGCGATCCGCTCCGTCCCGGCCGCCCCGACGCCCGCCTTCTTCGAGGCGCTCGAGCGCGCCGTCATGCACTCGATCCCGAAGCCGCTCGCGGTCGTGGTCTGCTATCCGTCGAACCCGACGGCCTACGTGGCCGAGCTCGATTTCTACCGTGACCTCGTCGCCTTCGCGAAGAAACACGACATCTTCGTCCTGTCCGACCTCGCCTATGCGGAGGTCTATTTCGGCGACGTGAAGCCGCCCTCCATCCTGCAGGTGCCGGGCGCCAAGGACGTGGCGGTCGAGTTCACCTCGATGTCGAAGACCTTCTCGATGGCGGGCTGGCGCATCGGCTTCGCGGTCGGCAACGAGCGGCTTCTCGCGGCGCTCTCGCGGGTGAAATCCTACCTCGATTACGGCGCCTTCACGCCCGTTCAGGTCGCCGCGACCGCGGCGCTGAACGGCCCGGAGGATTGCGTCCACGAGATGCGGGCGATCTACCGGCGGCGGCGAGACGTGCTCATCGACAGCTTCGGCAAGGCCGGCTGGCCGATCCCGGCGCCCGAAGCATCCATGTTCGCCTGGGTGCCGATCCCCGAGCGTTTCCGCGGCCTCGGGAGCCTCGAATTCTCCAAGCTGCTCGTCGAAAAGGCGGACGTCGCGGTCGCTCCCGGGATCGGGTTCGGCGAGCACGGCGACGAGTACGTGCGGATCGCGCTCGTCGAGAACGAGCAGCGCATCCGACAGGCCGCGCGCGGCCTTCGCCGCTTCTTCGACGGCGCGGAGCGCTCGCTCCACAACGTCCTGCCGCTCGCGAAGGCCGGTTAGTCGTCAGGGGCGAGGCGCGTGGGCGGCGATCCCGACAGCTCGTTCTTTTCCGGTTTCGCGCTTCGGCGCGTTGACCTGCCGGAGGGCGTTGTCCGGCTGAGGATCGGCGGATCCGGACCGCCACTCCTTCTGCTTCACGGCAACCCGCAGACGCACGCGATGTGGCACGCCGTTGCGGCGAGGCTCGCGCAGGCGTTCACCGTCGTGTGTCCCGACCTTCGCGGCTATGGCGGCTCTCATAAGCCAGCCGCGACGCCGGACCATGGGCCCTATGCCAAGCGCGCGATGGCTCTCGAGCTCGTCCAGCTCATGGAATCGCTCGGCTACCCTCGGTTCCAGGTGGGCAGTCACGATCGAGGGGCGCGCGTGGCGCATCGGATGGCGCTCGACCACCCGGAAAGGGTCGAGCGGGTCGCGATCCTCGACATCGTGCCGACGCTCGAGCACTTCGAGCGAACCGATATGAGCTTCGCGCTCGGCTACTACCATTGGTTCTGGTTCGCGCAGCCGCATCCCTTTCCCGAGGCGCTGATCGACGCCGCCCCGGAGGTCTGGTGGCGAGCGCACGTGTTCCGCGGCGCCGACCCGGGCTTCTTCCGGGCCGAAGCGCTGGAGGATTATCTCGCCGCGGCACGCGACCCGAACGCCATCTGCGGCATGTGCGAGGATTACCGCGCGGCCGCGACCATCGATCTCGTCCACGACCGCGCGAGCCGCTCCGAGGGGCGCAAGATCGCGTGCCCGGTCCTCATCCTCTGGGGCGAGCGGGGCATGATCGGGCGATGGTACGATCCGCCTGCCTTGTGGCGCGCCTATTCGGAGGGCGAGGTGACCGGCGGACCGCTTCCCGCGGGCCACTACATCGCGGAGGAGGATCCGGAGGGCGTCACGAACGCCTTCCGGGGCTTCTTCCGCGCTTGAGGCACGGCGCGATTACCCGCCGAGGAGCAGGGCACCCAGCGCGGCGAGGAGCGCCGGCGGCATCACGAGCGCGCCGAGCTTCAGGAAGCGCCAGGCGCTGACGTCCAGCCCTTCCCGGCGCAGGGCTCCGAGCCACAGGATGGTGGCGAGCGAGCCCGTCACCGAGAAGTTCGGCCCGAGATCGATGCCGATCAGCACCCCGCCGGCGACGAGCCGGGGCGCGTCCGCTGCCTGCACGGCCGTGCCGGCGAGAAGCCCCGCCGGAAGATTGTTGACGAGGTTGCTGCCGAACCCCGCGACGAGCGCCGCCGCCGCCGCGGTCTCCCGCGGGCTGGCGAGCGCCGCGCGGCGGAGCTCGTCGGCGAGGAGGCGCACGACCCCCGTCCGGTCGAGCGCCTCGACGAGCACGAACAGCCCGGCGACGAGCGGCAGCACGCCCCAGGCAATCTGCCGAACGGCCCCGATGGGGACCCGACGGCCGAGCGCGCCGACCAGAATGGCCGTCACGAGCCCGGCCAGGAGCGTCGGCCAGCCGAGATCGAGGCCCAGCGCCGAAGCGGCCGTCAAAGCCAGGGCGGTGAGCCCGATCCCGGCCGCAGCGGCCTGCCCGCCGCGCGACAGGCGCGGGCGGGGCGGAACGCCAGCGATCGTCTCGGCAGCGAGCGTCCGTGCCTGCGTGAGGCGCAGCAGCACGTACGTGACGCCGATCGCGG
>JAFAPJ010000018.1 GCA_019247255.1 Methylobacteriaceae bacterium
ACGCCGTCCGCGAAGAGGCCGACCTGGTTGAGGGTCACGCGCTCACCCGCCCGGATCGCCGCCTGCATGGAGGCGGCGTCCACCGGCTCGACCCCGATGATCCGGGTCTCGGGCCGCAGGAAGCGCGTGATCGCCGCGAGGCCCGCCGCGAGCCCGCCGCCGCCCACCGGCACGAACACCGCTTCGATCGGCTCGCCGTGCTGGCGCAGGATCTCGAGCCCGACCGTGCCCTGGCCCGCGATGACGTCGAGATCGTCGAAGGGATGGACGAAGGTTGCGCCCGTCTCGCGCTCGATCCGCCGGGCCTCGGCCGACGCCTCATCGTAGGCCTCGCCGTGCAGCACGACCTCGCCGCCGCGGGCCCGGACCGCCTCGACCTTGATGGCCGGGGTCGTCACCGGCATCACGATGCGGGCCTGGATCCCGCGCCGGGCGGCCGCGAGCGCGACGCCTTGCGCGTGATTGCCGGCCGAGGCGCAGATCACCCCGCGCCCGAGCTGCTCCGCCGAGAGCCCGGCGATCTTGTTATAGGCGCCCCGGATTTTGAAGGAGAAGACGGGCTGCAGGTCCTCGCGCTTGAGGAGCACCGCCCCGCCGAGCCGGCCCGAGAGCCGCGGCATCGGATCGAGCGGGCTTTCGACCGCGACATCGTAGACCCGGGCCGTGAGGATGCGGCGCACCATGTCCTGCATGGGCGCGTGGTGTGAGGGTAAAGCCCGAACAGGGCAAGGGGCGCGAGCGCCGCCCCCGCGCCGGTCGAGCCCGGCCTAGCGGTTCGGCAGGCGGCTCGCGGAGCGGACGAGCTCGGTCGTCATCTTGGTCGTCGCGACAAGGCGGTCGAGGTCGCTATGGACCTTCCCAATCCCATCCTTCGCCTGGGCGAGCTCGTTCTGCGAGCCGACGGCGAGCGCCCGCAGATCGGCGATCGTCTCTGTCAGGGCGCCCAGCCGGTTGTAGATCCCGATCGCCACGCAGACGAGCGCCGTGCCGATGACCGACAGGACGAGCAGCGCCACGGTGATGACGGAGGGAAACATAGCCCTAACATGCCCGCGCGGCGCCGCTTCGGCAAGGCTCGTCGGCCGGACGAAGGCTGCGACCAAGGGTGAGCCGCCTTGACAATTGTTGCATCTGCAACAAATTGGCGCGACTGTCCAGAACTGGAGAGCCGTCGTGAACGTGCAGAACCCGGCCGGCTTCGGCGCCTATTCGACCTCGCAGCCCACCATCACGCCCGGCTACATGTCCGGCTTCAAGAACTCGTTCGAGACGGAGGCATTGCCGGGCGCGCTGCCGGTCGGGCGGAACTCGCCCCAGAAGATCAATTACGGGCTATACGCCGAGCAGCTCTCCGGCTCGCCGTTCACCGCGCCGCAGGCCACGAACGAGCGCTCCTGGCTCTACCGCATCCGCCCGACGGTGAAGCATTCCGGGCGCTATCGGCGGATCGACAAGGGGCTAATCCGCACCGCCCCCGCCGCCCGGGACGAGAGCGACCGGCCCATCGGGCAGCTGCGCTGGGACCCGCTGCCGTTGGAGGCCGGCGAGGCCACGACCTTCGTGTCGGGGCTGCGGACCTACACGACCTGCGGCGACGCGGACACGCAGGCCGGGATGGCGGCGCATGTCGCGATCGTGACGCGCTCCATGGTCGACGAATACGTGTTCAACGCCGACGGCGAGCTCCTCGTGGTCGCGCAGGAGGGGCGCCTGCGCTTCGCGACCGAGTTCGGCCGCATCGAGATCGAGCCCGGCGAGATCTGCGTGATCCAGCGCGGGATCATCTTCCGGGTCGAGCTCGTCGACGAGGCGCCGGCGCGCGCCTATGTCTGCGAGAATTACGGCGGAACGTTCACGCTGCCGGATCGCGGGCCGATCGGCGCGAACTGCCTCGCCAATCCGCGCGACTTCCTGACGCCGGTCGCGGCCTGCGAGGACCGCGAGGTCCCCTCGCGGCTTATCGTGAAATGGGGCGGCGAGCTCTTCGCGACCGACATCGAGGCGTCTCCGCTCGACGTCGTCGGCTGGCACGGCAATTACGCGCCCTACAAGTACGACCTGCGCCGCTTCTCGCCCGTCGGCGCGATCCTGTTCGATCATCCGGACCCGTCGATCTTCACGGTGCTGACGGCGCCGTCCGAGACGCCCGGGACCGCAAATGTCGACTTCGTCATCTTCCCCGAGCGCTGGGGCGTTGCGGAGAACACCTTCCGGCCGCCCTGGTACCACCGCAACATCATGTCGGAGTTCATGGGGCTCGTGTACGGCGTCTACGACGCGAAGCCCGAGGGCTTCGTCCCGGGCGGCGTGAGCCTGCACAATTGCATGCTGCCGCACGGGCCGGACGAGCAGGCCTTCGAGCACGCCTCCAACGTCGACCTGAAGCCCGTGAAGCTCACGGGCACGCTCGCCTTCATGTTCGAGACGCGCTTCCCGCAGCGGGTCACGCGCTTCGCGGCCGAGAGCCCGACCCTCCAGGACAGCTACATCGGCTGCTGGTCGGGGCTGCGGCGCCACTTCGACCCGACCCGGCGCGACCCCGTGTGACGGCGCACGTGACGGGTCTCGCCGGTCCGGCTAAGCCTGAGGGGTGATCGGGGACGGACAGGTCGAGCATGCGTGAGAGATGGCGGAGCGGAGCGTCGCTGGCGCTTCTCGCGGCTCTGGCGAGCGGGCCGGCCCTGGCGCGCTGCGAGGATTCGCCCGACCCGAAGGTCGATTGGTCGGGCTGCGTCAAGAACGACCTGATGCTGTCGCGCGAGGACCTGCGCAGCGCCAGCATGCGCCGCACCTCCCTGTCCAACACGAATTTCAACCGGGCCAACCTCGCGGGCGCCAATCTCAGCGGGGCGGAGCTGACCTTCGCGAAGTTCGACGAGGCCGACCTCACGGGCGCCGGGCTGCACAAGGCGGTCGCCTGGCGCACGAGCTTCCGGGGCGCGAAGCTGGCCGGGGCCGACCTGTCCTCGGCCCAGATGAGCCGCGGCAACTTTCAGAAAGCCAATCTCGCCGGCGCGAAGCTCGGGAAGTCCGAGTTCAACCGCTCGGACCTCACGGGTGCCGACCTCACGGGCGCCGACCTGTCGAAAGCGGAGCTGTCGCGGGTCAATTTCAAGGACGCCAAGCTCGACCGGACGAACCTGTCATCCGCGAACCTGTCGCGCGCCCGGCTCGCCGGTGCCGGGCTCGCCGAGGCGCAGTTCGCGGGAGCCTACATGAACCTGACGAACCTCGCGGGCGTCGACCTCAGCCGCGCCGCGGGGCTGACGCAGGGGCAGCTCGACATGTCCTGCGGGAGCCCCGACACCAAGCTCCCGGCTGGCCTCTCGGCCTCCAAGAACTGGCCCTGCCCGGCCGACGAAGACGATTGAGCCGTCGGCATGCGGCGGCCCATCCCGGTCGCGGACCGGTCAGTCGGCGAGCTGCTGCATCAGCCCCGCCATGTCCGCGATCGACCAGTGCTCCGCGATCCGCCCGTTCTCGAGCCGGTCGATGCGGATCGTCGCGAGCATGACCGGCCGATCCTTCGCGCGGTGAACCGCGTCGAGCCGGATCTGCGTCGCGACCCGGTCCGCCTCCGCGACCTGCTGCTCGACCCGGATCACGACATCCGTAAGCTCGGCGAACCAGGGCGCGAAGCCCTCGTGATACGCGCGCAACGCGGCGAGCCCCTGCTTCTGGGGCGCGGGATCCGCGTGATTGACGCAATCCGCCGTCCAGAACCGGGGCAGCTCGTCGATCCGCCCCTGCCGCCAGACCTGCTCGATCAGGTCGAGCACGACCTCCTTGTTCGCGTCACCATCATGCACGGCGATCGTCTCCGGCTGAGCCGCGGCTAGGCCGCGAGATCCGCGACGACCGCGTCGAGCACCGGGAAGCCCGCGGGCGTCACCGCGATCCGGGAGCCGCGGCTCGTCGCGATGAGGCCGTCGCCCATCAGCTCGGCGATGCGCTGATGGTCGAGCGGGCGCCCGGAGATCACCCGGTAGCGCGCGGGCTCGATCCCCTCCCGCAAGCGCAGGCCCATCAGCAGGAACTCGTCGCCTGCCTCCTCGGCGGTCAGCGCGAAGCGCTCGACGAGTCCGTTGCCGTGGCGCTCGACGCGGGCGAGCCAGGCTTCCGGATCGCGCTCGGTCGCGGTCGCAGTGCGGCCCTGGGCCGTCATGATGCGGCCATGCGCGCCGGGCCCGACGCCCGCATATTCGCCGTAGCGCCAGTAGACGAGGTTGTGCCGCGACTCGGCGCCGGGCCGCGCGTGGTTCGAGATCTCGTAGGCCGGCAGGCCCGCCTTCTCGCAGAGCTCCTGCGTGCGGTCGTAAAGCGCGCGGGCGAGATCGGGCCCAGGGATCTCAAGCTTGCCGGCGGCATGGAGCTTCGCAAACCAGGTGTCTGGCTCGATCGTCAGCTGGTAGAGCGACAGGTGCTCGGTGCCGAGCGCGAGAGCGCGGGCGAGCTCCGCGCCCCAGCCCTTCACGGTCTGGTCGGGCCGCGCGTAGATCAGGTCGAACGACACGCGCGCGAAGGTGCGGGTCGCGACCGCGAGCGCCGCGAGCGCCTCGTCGGCGCTGTGCATGCGCCCGAGCCGGCGGAGATCCCCATCGTCGAGCGCCTGGATGCCGAGCGAGACGCGGTTCACGCCGGCGGCCCGGTAGCCCCGGAAGCGCTCGGCCTCGACGCTCGTTGGATTCGCCTCGAGCGTCACCTCGGCGCCCTTCGCGACGCTCCAGCTCTCGCCGATCGCCTCGAGAATCCCGGCGACCGTGTCGGGCCGCATCAGGGAGGGCGTGCCGCCGCCGAGGAATATGCTCGACACCGTCCGGCCCGGGGCCATCTCGCCCGCTTGCGCGATCTCCAGCCGGAAGGCCTCGAGGAAGCGGTCCTCGTCGATCCCGCCCGCCCGGACGTGGCTGTTGAAATCGCAGTACGGGCATTTGGCGAGGCAGAACGGCCAATGCACGTAGACGGCGAAGCCCGCGTCGCGAGTCGGGTTGTGGATCATGGGGATGTGTCTAGCACGGGGCGGGCCGGGACCCGATGGCCCATTCTGGAGCGCGGCGCGGCCTTGACCCCGCCCGCGCGCCGGGGCACCTGCCCGGCCTCGCCAGAGATCGAGGAAGAGGCCTCCGCCCGCCCGGGCGCCGGGCGTCGTCGAAGGAGCAGGGCATGGCCGCTGACGTCGCCGAGACCGGTGTCGCCGCAGACGAGCTGAAGCAGTTCATCGAGCGCATCGAGCGCCTCGAGGAGGAGAAGGCCGGGATCGCGGGCGACATCAAGGACGTCTTCGCCGAGCTCAAGGGCCGTGGCTTCGATTCGAAAGCCGTGCGCCAGATCCTGCGCATCCGCAAGAAGGACCATGCGGAGCGCCAAGAGGAGGAGGCGATCCTCGAGCTCTACCTGCAGGCGCTCGGGATGGCGTGAGCCGCGCCGGGTGGCCGCCCAGCGGCCGTCCGGCTCAGGCGAGCCAGCGCTTGCGCCGCTTGTAGCTCTTCACGTTGCGGAAGCTCTTCTGCGCGCCCTCGGCCATGCCGAGGTAGAATTCCTTGACGTCCTCGTTCTCGCGCAGGGCCTTGGCGGGCCCGTCGAGCACCACGCGGCCGGTCTCCAGCACGTAGCCGTAGGTCGCGTAGCGCAAGGCCATCGCGGTGTTCTGCTCGGCCAGCAGGAAGGACACGCCCGAGCGGGCGTTGAGCGCGCGCACGATCTCGAAGATCTCCTCCACGATGTGCGGCGCGAGCCCCATGGACGGCTCGTCGAGCAGGATCATGCGCGGGTTCGACATCATGGCGCGGCCGATCGCGCACATCTGCTGCTCGCCGCCGGACGTGTAGCCGGCGAGCGAGGTGCGGCGCTGCTTCAGCCGCGGGAAGGTCTCGTAGATCTCCTCCAGGCTCCGGCGCACGGCGGCGCGCCCGTCCGGGCGCGTGAAGGCGCCCGTGAGCAGGTTCTCCTCGATCGTGAGATGGCCGAAGCAGTGCCGGCCCTCCAGCACCTGGATGCAGCCGCGGCGGACGAGCTCGCTCGGCGAGAGGCGGTCGATGCGCTCGCCCGCGAAGCTGATCGTGCCCTTGGTAACCTCGCCCCGCTCGGCCTTGAGCAGGTTCGAGATCGCCTTCAGGGTCGTGGTCTTGCCGGCCCCGTTCGCCCCCAGGATCGCCACGATGCCGCCCTGGGGCACCTCGAGCGAGACGCCCTTCAGGACGAGGATCACGTGGTCGTAGACGACCTCGACGTTGCTGACCGCGAGGATCGGTCCGGCCGGGGCCGCATCGGTGACCGGGTGGGCTGGAGCATGCTCCAGCCCACGGTTCTGCGCGTGCGCCGGGGAGCTCACGAGCTCTTGTCGCAGGTCTCGGTGCGCTTCGGCCAGCCGCTGTTCTTCTCCGTGTAGTCCTTGGCAGCCGCGTCGAGCAGCGGGTCGACCTTGGCGAGCAGAGGCTCGATCGGCTGCGTTGCCTTGACGTAGGCGGTCCCGTTCCATTCCTGGATGAAGGACGCCTTGCGGCCGTTATGGTCCGTGCACGAGAGCTTGATCGGGTCCGCGAAGCCCGCGAAGCCGAGCTCCTTCAGCCGCGCTGCCGAGAGGTCGAGGTTCTCGAGCCCGCGCCGCACGTCCTCGCCCGTCACGACCTTCTTGCCCGTGATCTTCTGGGCGTTGGCGATACCCTCGGCGATCAGCATCGAGTTGTAGACGCCGCGATTGTAGAGGACCTCGCCGACCTGCTCCTTTTGCGCCTGGCTGCCGCCCTTGGCCACCACGAGCTTCAGGATGTCCTGCAGCGCCGGAAAATCGGCCCCCGTCGCGTGCCAGTTGAGGGTCTTGAAGCCCTTCGAGCCGGGCCCGGCCCCGCGCGCGTCCTCCTCGGACGGCCACCAGATCGAGATGAACTTCGTCATCGGGTAGTTGATCTTCACGGCTTCCTTGACCGCCGTCGGGTTCAGCGCGCCCCAGCCGTACATCACCATGTAGTCAGGCCGGTCGCGCCGCACGCCGAGCCACTGCGAGGACTGGTTCTGCATCTCGGTCGCGGCGACCGGATACATCTTCAGCTCGAAGCCGTAATCCTTGGCCATCTGCTCGAAGAGCGGAATCGGCTCCTTGCCGAAGCCGGCATCGAGGTAGATGTAGCCGATCTTCTTGCCTTTGAGCTTGTCGAGACCGCCCTCCTGATCGCCGATGTGGCGGATGATCATGGAGAGCCCGTCCCAATAGGTGTTGGGCGGGTTGAAGATCCACGGGAATCGGCCCCCGTCCGCCGCGGCGGACAGCCCGTAGGCCATGGACAGGATCGGGATCTTGTCGACGGCCGCCTTCGGAATGAGGGGCAGCGTGATCCCGGTCGACCACGGGTTGATCATGACCGGGTTCTTGCCCTGCACGGCCTCGTAGCACTCGACGCCCTTCTTGGTGTCGTACCCGGTCTCGCACTCCTCGACGACCACCTTCACGCCGCCGATGCCGCCGTCACGCTCGTTGAGCATGTCGAGGTAGTCGTGCATGCCGTTCGAGATCGTCAGGCCCGAGCCGGCGAACGGGCCGGTGCGGTAGCTGAACAGCGGCACGTAGATGCCCTGCGCCTGGGCGCTCGAGGCGAGCATGGGCGCACCCATGACGGCCGCGAGGGC